>JAZUSW010000162.1:0-2374 GCA_045606925.1 Acutalibacteraceae bacterium
CGATGTTACAATAGAATTTCGCAAAAGATTTTTACTTTTTGTTAAAAAAATAAAGTAATTTTGTGCTTTTATGCGAATAAATAGATATAAGAACTTTTTTCGGAGGATTTATGTCAAATTTAAGAGAAGAATTTGAAAAAAGAGAACAACTGCTTTTATCGGATAAAGCTATGCTAAGCAGCGCTTCGCTCGGAAGAGCGGTTTTTGAAGAAAAATGTGAGATTCGTACAGATTTTCAACGCGACCGTGACAGAATTATTCATTCTAAGTCATTCAGACGCTTAAAACATAAAACACAGGTGTTTTTATCACCCGAGTCGGACCACTATCGTACCCGTTTGACTCATACGCTTGAAGTATCGCAAATCGCACGAACGATAGCGAGGGCTTTGCGACTAAATGAGGATTTAACCGAGGCGATTGCGCTTGGTCACGATTTAGGGCACACCCCCTTTGGTCATGCGGGTGAAAGGGCACTGGATAAACTCGCAAGTTTTGATTTTACACATTATTCGCAAAGTGTCAGAGTATGTAATGTTATCGAAAAGGGCGGTATCGGTCTTAACTTAACGAAGGAAGTGCTGGACGGTATTTTGTGTCATACAAAGGGTGATTGGGCAAGTACCTTGGAAGGTCAGGTTGTAAGATATGCCGATAGGATTGCATATATAAATCACGATATTGATGATGCAGTCCGTGGCGGTATTATTACCGAAAACGATATACCTGTCGATGCTGTTAAATATCTCGGCAATACCAAAAGTAAACGGATTAACACGCTGGTAATGTCTGTTATAAAAAACAGTACCGATAAAATTATGATGGACCCCGAAACTGAAAAATATTATGATATTTTACACTTATTTTTATTTGAGAGTGTTTATCGTAATCCAAAGGCAAAGAGCGAAGAAACAAAGGTTTTTGGAATAATTAAGGGCTTGTACGATTATTATATGCTGCATCCCGAAAAATTAACCGATGAGTATAAAATAATTATGCAAAATGAAGGTGTTGAACGCGCTGTTGTTGATTATATAGCCGGTATGACCGACCATTTTGCAACAGTTACATATAGTGATATATACATACCAAAATCCTGGAGCAACTAATTTAAAGGAGGTTTAATTATGGCAATACCAGAACAGGTTTTAATGGAAATTAAATACCGTAACGATATTGAAACAGTTATATCTCCTTATGTAAATTTAAAGCGCAACGGAAGAATTTTAAAGGGTCTTTGTCCGTTCCATAACGAAAAAACGCCTTCCTTTACCGTTTATCCCGATAGCAGTTCTTTTTACTGCTTCGGTTGTCAGGTTGGCGGCGATATTTTTACTTTTACAAAACTAATCGAAAATCTTGATTATATTGAAGCGGTTAAGCTTTTGGCAGACCGCTCGGGTGTTACCTTGCCTGAAGACGGATATGATGATTCATTACAGCGTCTTCGCCAGAATATTCTTAACATTAACAAAGAAGCGGCAAGGTTTTTTCATAATTATTTGCTTTCACCCGGTGGCAAATGGGCGCTTGATTATTTAATCGGCCGAGGTCTTAATTTAAACAGCATCAAGCATTTTGGTCTTGGCGCTGCGCCGGATAACTGGGATATGTTGCTAAAACATCTTAAAGGGCTTGGATATACCGAAAATGATATGTTACAAGCCAATGTAATATCCCGTTCGAGTTCGGGTAGATGCTATGATAGATTCAGGCGCCGGGTTATGTTCCCGATTATAAATTTGCGCGGTAATGTAATTGCGTTCAGTGGCCGTAAGGACCCTAAGGATGATAAAGCGGCAAAATTCGTAAATACTGCCGATACATTGGTGTATAAAAAAGGACAAAATCTTTTCGGCATAAATTTCGCTAAAAGTGATTGTGCCGAGCGCATAATACTTGTTGAAGGCAATATGGATGTTGTTTCTATGCATCAGGCGGGATTTACCAATACGGTAGGTTCGCTTGGTACTGCACTTTCGGTTGAACAGGCAAAGCTTCTTAGTCGATACACAAAAGAAATCGTGGTTACTCTTGATTCGGATGAAGCGGGTCAAAAAGCCGTTATGGCGGCGCTTGAAAGGATGAAGGATATAGGCCTTCCTATCAGAGTGCTTGTTTTGCCTGAGTGTAAGGACCCTGATGAGTTTATTAAGAAAAACGGTGCCGCAAGGTTTAAAAAGTTGTTGGAAGGCGCTGTTAGTGATGTAGAATACCGTTTGCTTCGCGCGGCGGAAGGCATCGATATGGATGGCGATGACGGTCGGCTTAAATATCTTATCAAGGCCGCCGAAGTTCTTGCTAATATTGATGACACTCTGACGGTTGACCTTTATGAAAATAAGCTTTCGCAAAAATACGGTGTTTCTAAAAC
>JAZUSW010000163.1:0-3497 GCA_045606925.1 Acutalibacteraceae bacterium
CTTTACCGTTTTCCAAAACCACAAGCGTGGGTATGCTCGAAACAGAAAATGCTGCGGCAAGTTCGGGCTGCTCATCAACATTTATTTTACCAACAAAATATTCGGGGTAGTCCTCGGCAATTTTATCTACCAAGGGGGATACCATACGGCAAGGGCCGCACCAATCAGCATAAAAATCAAGCAAAACTCTTTTATCGCTTTTTAGTGCTTGTTCAAAATTTTCTTTTGTTATTTTAACTACTGACATATAAAACATCCTTTCATAATTAGTATTTACCCTTTTAGAAATAACTATTTATACGCAAAGACTGTTAAACAGTCACTTCTTCTTTTTCGTTTTCTTCTAAAGGTAGGCGGTTGCTTTTTTTACTGAATATTTTCTCTATCAGCATCGAGATAAGAACCATAATATAAGCCGCCGCCGAAAATGCCAAAATATAAATAACGAGACAAAATGGGAAGGGCACAACGGCTTGGACTAAGGAATAAACGGGCAGTGAAGGGTCACAATGCGGACTTATAAAAAACATATTAAAGGTTTCCCTTGCGGTAAGTCCCGATAAAAATGCAATTTCGTTCATAAGCGCTGCCATAAAAACAAGGGCTGCAAAAACAGGGATTGCTTTGAGTATGGTTTTATGTTCCCGTTTAACATATCCTGAGCCAAGTAAATATATGCCAAGCGTAATCATAGAGCCGTGACAAACAGAGGTTTGTATGTTTATACCGATAGTTTGAGTATAAATATCACCGGGGTAAAACATAACACAAAGACCCGCAAACAAGGCAAATGTGGCAAGATATGCACATAAAGATTTGTGAAGTTTGTCATTTTTGATAAGCGATGAAAGCAAACCTATATACATAGGTGTTGAGCAAAACTGGAACGGGAAGGCATACCACTGATAATCGTATTTAATGCCATCGGTATAGGAAAAACTGTAATTTATTTGTTTGTAGATTTCCAAAATAATTACGGCTACCGATGTCCAAAAAAGCAAACGGCGGATAAATCTTTCGTTCGGTTTTTTGCAAAATATACACAAAACCACGCCGAGCGCCACCGATAAAATAAAGAAGAACAAATGGAATGCCCCGTACATCGTAGGGCGCGGCATAGAACTATCCAAAAAAGCAAGAATTTTTGCTAATATCTCCATAAAAATTCCCCCAAAAAATAAATTGCTTTATTGTATTTAAGTATAAAACAATATTGCACTTTTTTCAATGGTATTTTTAATCTTTAAGTTGTATGAAAATTCCTGTAACAATAATCACAAGTCCCAAAACCGATAAGGGTTTTATCGGCTCTCTTAAAATTAAAAAAGTCCACACAAGTGATAAAAAGGGAGTAATATAAGCAAGGTTGGAAATTTTTGCGGTGCCACCGCTATTTAGCGCCAATGCCCAGGTAACCGTAGCTACTGCCATCACAAAAATGCCGTTCCATAAAAATCCTAAAAAATGCAAAGTATTAATGCCGTTTGGCATACCTGAACACAGGTTAATTATAACTGTGAGCAAGAAGGTTGCAAAAAACGAAAGCATCATAGAAACCATATAGTCGTATGAATATTTTTTGCAAAGCACGGTGAACAGTCCGTAAGACAATGCTGCCAAAAGACATAGAAAAATACCAACAAGGGAATTTACATTGAATTTTAAAAGCTCTCCCCCTGCTACTGTCAATACACCAAGGAAGGATAGTGCAAAGGCAACACATTTGCGAAGGGTTAATTTTTCTTTTAAAACAATACAGGCAAAAATAACACTCATTATCGGCCACAGATAGTTTATTATAAACGCCTGTGAAGCCGCCATTTTGGCTGTACCGGCATATAAAAAAACATAATAAAAAAATGTGCCGAGCGATGAAGCGGATAGTATCAACATAAAATCTTTGAGTTTATAGGTTCTAAGAATTTTTAATTTTCCTGTAATTAAATTTGCGGCAAATAACGCCAGACCGGCAAAAAAAGAGCTGAACATAAGCACACAAAAGCTATTAAGTGTGCCAAGCAACAGTTTTGAAACGGTGGCAAGGGTTGACCAAAAAAGTATAGAAATTGCGGCATATAAATATGCTTTTTTCACGGTAGTTTATCCCCCTAAAAACATTATGCTAAAAGGACAAATATTCCTTTTAGCATAACAAATAATTTTTTATTATATTTTAACTTCTTCTTTGCTGATTTCTGTTTTGGAAGTATCACCCTTTTGTGTGCTCTTTTTGTGTGTAAAAGAATAAAACAGGGAGTAGAAAGCGGCAATATAAATAAAGAAAAGAACCACGACCAGCAAGGGATACAAAACGGGACTTCCGTTTACCAAATTGTACAAAATACTATAAGGTGTTCCATCGTGGCTCATTAAAAACATATAGTTGTAATCCACCAAAATGTTTGTTATGTATGCCAAAGCGCAAAAACCAAAAAGGATAGAAAAAGTAATAAATATGTTTTTCTTTTTCAGACTTGCCATTTTGGATATTAAAATGTAGAGCGAGGCAAAACCCGAAATTGAGTGTGTAATACCCGAAACCACATTTATAAAGGACAAAACGGGATAAGCATTATAATTTTGACCTGCGCCTATTGTGCCGAAAACTGCGCCCAAAATACCAAAAATACAAACAAAATCAATGGCGGCTTCTTTTAAGCGACCGCGTGTAAATGCCGCCAAAGGCAAAGCAATTAGCTGTATACTGCATAAGAAAAGAGGAAGATTATAAAGAATCGGCTGGGCAGATTTATCAATGTAACAAAAGAGAATAATTTTGAAAATTTCAAAACCATCAATCAGTATAGCCGACCAAACCAAAACGCGATTTTTTTCTTTAACCGATTTTTCTTTATTGGCTATACCTAAAACTACTGCCAGACCAACCATAGCGGCAAGTAAAAGACCGACAAATAAGAGATGCTGCCAGGACAAGAAGCCCTCAGGTGTGCGAGAGTATCCGTCAATACCAAAAAACTCCTTCATAATAAAGCCCCCTATGTTCACGATTATATCAGTTTTTGTCGAAAAAGTAAAGAAAAAACATCCTCAGTTTCTTACTGAGGATGTTTTTAAGGAATTACTGATATTAAGAAAAATCGTGTTGCTTCAGTACGGTAGTACCGTCATAAAATTCCCAATTATTTTTATCCCATATGTTATCCTGTACGCTGCACCAATTCGCAGGTAAGAAAACCTTACCGTTATTTATGCTCGTTTGCCAAACATCTGAAATAATCATATATTGTTTGTGTGCGGTTTTCTCATCGCTGTTTATCGGTTTACCCGTAAACGGATTTACCGGATTGTCGATAAGGTCTTTAAATGCCAATGTGGGTGTATCTGCATTTGTCATAAATTCAGTTGATGTTGTAAATTCGGTACTGTTAAAATCCTTAACCATAAACAACGGGAAAAACATAGCAGTGTCGGTATTTTTACCGTTAGCATCCTTCATTATCAAATCATCAATTTGTTGAAGGCCTCTTCCGTGGTCG
>JAZUSW010000164.1:0-7081 GCA_045606925.1 Acutalibacteraceae bacterium
GGGCAAGAGGATACTATGTAGATACCGTAGGACGCAATAAAAAACAAATAGCGGAATACATAAGGAATTAGTTGCAAGAAGATGAAATGGCAGACCAAATGAGTATTCAAGAATACATAGACCCGTTTACGGGTAGCAAGAGAAAGTAGGCTAAATAAAACACCCCTTTAGGGGTTGCCCGAGAAAGTAATGCGGTTGGCAGAACCTTTCGGAGCCCCTTTAGGGGTGTGGTCTGTAAAATGCCCTTCTAGGGCTTATTCAAGCCTCCGGCTTAGCCGGAGGTTGTGACTTAAGATATGCGTTTACCGTTTTCGTAAACGTGGTCTTCGCTTGTGCCGTCGGGACGGAAGAGTGTTCCTTTACCGTGGCGCTCGCCGTATAACCAAGTGCCGATATAAACCTCGCCGTTAGCGGCTTTAAAGGTGCCTTGTCCTGAGCAACAGTCATCGGCAAAGCCACCTTCGTAGCGGTCGCCGTTTGCCCACACAAATACGCCGTTACCCGTGGTTGAGCCATTTACAAAATCGCCTTCATAGGTGTTGCCGTTTGCCCAGACATATTTGCCTTTGCCGGTGCGTTTGTCTTCAACAAAATCACCTTCATATGTATTGCCGTTTGCCCAAACGTATTTACCTTTCCCGTGGCGTTTATCCTTTGCCCATTCACCATCGTAAGAAGAGCCGTCATTCCAGCGGATAATGCCTCGGCCCAGTCGGTCATTTTCAACCCAGTCGCCTTCGTAAACCGTGCCATCCGCCCAAATATATTTACCCTTACCGGTACGCTTATCATTTGCCCAGTCGCCATCATATGAAGCGCCGCTTGTCCAACGGATGACACCGTGACCAACACGGTTGTTTTCTAACCAGTCACCCTCAAAAACTGTGCCGTCCGCCCAAACATATGTGCCTTTACCTGTGCGCTTATCATCCGCCCAGTCGCCGTTATAGTAGGCACCGTCATCCCAGCGGATAATGCCGTGGCCCACACGGTTATTTTCGAACCAATTACCCTCAAAAAGAGTTCCGGTTGGCCAAAAATAGTTACCCTTGCCGGTGCGTTTATCGTTATCCCATTCGCCTTCATATGCGGCGCCGTCCGCCCAACAAATAACACCGTGGCCTTTGCGGGAGCTATTAACCCAGTCGCCTTCGTAAACAGTGCCGTCAGCCCAGGTTAATTTTCCTTTGCCGTTGCGCTCACCGTTTTTCCAAGGACCTTCATAATAGTTACCGTTGGCATATAAGTACACACCGTAGCCGTTGCGCTTGTTATCTATAAACTCGCCTTCATACTTTGCGCCGTCATTCCAAACATATTTACCTTTACCGTTGCGCTTATCCTTTGCCCAATCGCCCTCGTAATACGAGCCGTCAGCCCATCGGATAACGCCTTTACCTGAGCGGTCGCCATCTACAAAGTCACCCTCGTATGTAGCGCCATCGGTCCAGGTATAAAGTCCTGCGCCTGTACGCTTGTTTTCGACAAAATTGCCTTCGTAACGGGTGCCGCTTTTCCAGGTATAGATGCCTATGCCGTGGCGATGGCCGTTTTTATAATATCCTTCGTAAACTGTACCGTCAGCCCAAGTGTATTTACCAAAACCATCGAGTTCACCGTTGGTCATCTCGCCCTCGTAAGAATCGCCGTTATTATATGTCCTTTTTAAGAAGGATGATGTATTGGCGGGGCGCTGTAAGCGCGGCGCCTTATTATAAACAAACGGTGCTTCGGAAAATGACGGAACACCCTTTGTAACGGTGGGCTTATCAGCCATAGTTATTTTTGTACCGGGTGCTACATTTTTATCTACGGTAGTGTTAGTGGTTGTACTTGCAGTAGTAGTGGTGGAAGTGGCATTATCGGATACCACAAAACCTTTTGAATATGTACGGTCTTCACTTGTGCCATCGGGGAAGAAGACGGTTACCTGTCCGTCAAATTCACCTTCGGCAAAACCGCCTATATATGTTTCGCCGTTTGCAAATTTAATGGTACCTAAGCCGTGGCGTTTACCCGCAACAAAATCACCCTCATACACATTGCCGTTAGCAAAGGTATGGATGCCTTTACCTGTACGGTTGCCGTTTTGCCAGTCACCATCATATACGCCGCCGTCAGCCCAGGTGTATTTACCTTTGCCGTGGCAGTTGCCCTCAAAAAATTCACCTTCGTAGCGGTCGCCGTTTGTCCAGGTACGAGTACCAAAACCGGTACGCTTGTTTTCCACAAAGTCACCTTCAAATGTGCCGCCGTCAGCCCAGACATATTTGCCTTTGCCGTGACAGTTACCGCCTAAAAATGCACCGTCATAGCGGTCGCCGTTTTTCCAGGTCATAGCGCCGAAACCTGTACGCTTGCCATCGGCAAAATCACCGACATAAACGCCGCCTGTAACCCATAAAAGAGCGCCCTTGCCGTGTGAAGAGCCGTTTAAAAATTCGCCTTCATAGCGGTCGCCGTTTGCCCAGGTCATAATACCTTTACCTGTACGGTTGCCTTCTACAAACTCACCTTCGAAAACGGCACCGTCAGCCCAACGGAAAACGCCTGTGCCGTGGCATTTTGCCTCAACAAAATCGCCTTCATATTCGTTGCCGTTTGCCCAGCGGTAGATACCGATACCCGTGCGTTTGTTATCGGCAAAATAACCTTTATAGCGGTCGCCGCTTGCCCAGTCATACTCGCCGTAGCCGTGCAAAAGGGAGCCGTTTATCTGGCCAAAATATTTATCGCCGTTTGTATAATCTTTGCGCACAAACCCTGCCGTGCTTGTAGGCACAATAAGTTTTGGCGGTGTTTTAAATGTTACTTTTGGGATGGTAAGAGGTGAATTAACCGTGGTTGTTTTACCTTCCGGCTTTTTGTCCTCGGCTTTTTTAATTTCGGGTTTTTTAACCTCGGGCTTTTTGATTTCGTTTTTAACGGTTATAACCGATTTAAAACTTGTTATTCCGTCAGAAGAATAGAGAGTTTCGTAAAATTCGCCCTCGTTAGTATAGCCGTATTTATAAATGGACTGAATGCGGTTCATACGCATTGCCATACCCATTGGCAATTTAACCTCTTCAAGATAAATCAATAGGCGTTTTTTATTTAAGTCACGCGCAAAATTAAGCTCATCCTTGCAGTTATTGGAGGAGAGATAGTTTTTAGAGATAAAGGCAATAAAATAGTCACTCTTGTTTATTGTGTTTGCGATAAACTCGTCCCACTCGGTGCCGGGGTCAATACCGCTGTCAAACCAAAAGCGGTAGCCGTCCTGTTGAAGATGTGTGAGAATGGGCGCAACCATATCAATATCCCTGTGCGCATAGCTTATAAATATAAATTTTTCTGAACCTTTATACGGAATCAACGCAGCCATAACTTCCCCCAAAGATAAATAATTATATATAATAAATTATAAAACACTTACAGAGTTATGTCAAGGGTGTTGCGAACAAGAAAACAATGTGGTAATATATAAATGAAAATTTTGAGGAAGAGGTTTTTAGATGTTACAGGTAGTTAATGTATCAAAAGTTTATAAACCTAAAAATGGCACAGTTGTCAATGCACTTGATGGGGTATCGTTAACCTTTGCCGAGAAGGGAATGGTATTTTTACTTGGAAAATCAGGTAGCGGTAAATCGACATTGCTTAATGTATGCGGTGGACTCGATTCTCCCACTTCGGGTGAGATTATAGTAAAGGGAAGAAGCAGTAAAAATTTTTCCCAAAGCGATTTTGACAGTTACCGTAACACCTTTGTCGGTTTTATATTCCAAGAGTATAATATTCTCAATGAATTTTCGGTGGAGGATAATATTGCTTTGGCGTTGGAACTTCAGGGCAAACCGAAAGATAAAAAAGTTATTGCAAATCTACTAAAACAGGTGGATTTAACGGGATTTGGCAAAAGAAAGCCCAATACATTATCGGGCGGTCAAAAACAGCGTATTGCCATAGCTCGTGCGCTTGTTAAAAGCCCCGAAATTATTATGGCTGATGAGCCGACAGGAGCGCTTGATTCGGCAACCGGCCGACAGGTGTTTGAAACGCTTAAAAAACTATCCCGCGATAAACTGGTAATCGTAGTATCTCACGACCGCGATTTTGCCGAGCAGTACGGCGACCGCATCATTGAAATGAAGGACGGCAAGGTACTTTCCGATGTAAGCAAAACAAACGAGCAAAGCACTGCCATAACGGGCAACATAACGGCGATGGGCTCGGTACTTTGTGTTAAGGATGCCAAGAGTTTAAACGATGCCGATTTTGAGCAAATCAAAGCGTTTTTAAAGAAAAATAGCGGCGAGGTCATTGTTGCGAGCGGTGAACAAGATGTTGCGAGTTTTAAAAAGAACAGCCGTATAAGTGATACGGGTCGAGAAGTTTTTGAAAAGACAAAGGAACAGGAGAAAAAGGCATATACAAAGGAGCAAAGCCGATTTATTCGTTCTAAATTACCGCTTCGCCATGCCATAAAGATAGGACTTTCGAGCATAAAAAACAAACCCGTAAGACTTTTCTTTACAATTCTTTTGTGTACAGTTGCGTTTATAATGTTCGGTCTTTTGTCAACGATGAGCTTTTATAACAGCGAGAACACATTTAAACAAACCCTTAATGATACCGAGATTAACATTGTTCGTTTGGATAAAGAATATAAAATGGAAACTACTTGGTATTTAGACGGTGAAGCGGAAGGCACATACAACGAGTATATCGGTACTGCATTTACCCCTGCCGAGCTAAAAGAATTGGCAGAGAAGTACGGAAATACCGTTTTCGGCACGGTCAGAGCGTGGTCAAATATCAGTGTGCGCTCAACACCGTCTAAATATTGGATGAACAATATCGCGTATTTCGGATATTTGCCGCAGGATAATGCACTGCGTGATACCATAAACGGCGCATATCCTAAAAATAAGGATGAAATATGTATCTCTTCATACTTGGCGGAGGTTATTGTCAATTGCGGCACTTATGATGAAAACGGAAATAACATTGAAATTACCGAGCCCAACCAAATCTTAGGGGAAAAAATAGTCCTTTCAGGCACTGCCTATAAGGTGGTGGGCATAATTGACAGCGGTGTTATTCCGGCAAAGTATGATGCGATTAAAACGGGTGAACAGGTAAATGACGGGCTTGTTTACGATTTGCAGCAGGAATTAAGTGACGGTTTGCATTTTGTGGCTTTCGTACACGAAGACCGCTTTAATATGTTTGCAAAAGAGGGGCGCGAAGATTACTACAAAGAAAATTTTAAAAGAATAGTGTTGGCCAACAAGGCAAACGGCAGTTATGAATTCCCCGAATACAGCAATGCGGTTTATGTTGGCGAAAACGAGTTTAATTCTTCGGCTAAAAAACATTATATTGCAAACACCAACACCTCTCTTGGCGAAAACGGAGTATTGTTGCCGGGGCGCCTTTTCTTCGAACAGGTTGCTAACATCTATAACAGCAAATATGAGACCGCCACAACCGATGCACAGTATAGAAAAATAGACCAAATCACACACTTGTGTTACGAACTTATGGAGGGTGGCACTTACGGCGAAAACGGCGAGTTTGTGGCGTTGAGCGAATCTCAAGTTACACAAAAAACAAAACAGTTAATGAATGCTCTTGCAGCCGATAAGCTAAAAATCACGGTAGGTGTTAAACTCTATAATCAGGAAACATCTACAACCGTTGGTGATACAAAAGAATTTAGCGTTATAGGTTTTTACGAAACAAGCTCAAGGCACGGCGAAAATGAAATCGTTATCCCATCATCAATTGCAAAGAATATGTGGGAAGAGCAAAAAGGTGTGCTTGAATACTATTCCGAATCAACAACAAAGTATGTAGCCCCTGCCGATGCTGTTTATTCAACCGTTTTCTTTCCTTTGCAAAAAGATGCCGAGAGCATAGAGGGCTTTTGGCAGCTTTACAGTAGTGATAATTTCGGCGAAGATGATACAAAGCAAAGCTTATCAAGCAACTTTGTTATGGAGTTGCAAATGGTTGATTCGTTTGTAAAGGACTTTTCGGAAATATTCCTTTGGGTCGGCCTTATTTTAGCGCTTTTTGCGGCACTTTTATTCTCTAACTTTGTGTCGGTTTCCATTTCCCAAAAGAAACGGGAGATAGGCATTTTGAGAGCGGTAGGCGCAAGGGGTGCCGATGTGTTTAAAATATTCTTCTCGGAATCGGTATTTATTGCCGTTATTTGCGTTTTGCTTTCAGCCATAGGTTGTATACTGGGTTGCACCTGGATAAATGGGGAGATGGCAAGTAGTCTTGGCGCATCGCTTTTTGTATTCGGACCGATGTCTTTGGCGGTACTTATAGGCATAGCGGCACTTACCGCAATAATAGCAACATTCTTGCCCGTATTTAATGCCGCCCGTAAAAAACCGGTAGATTCGATTCGCGCAATATAAAAAATTATTGCAATATTACCAAAAAAATGTTATAATAGGTGTATATTTTTAAAAGGAGAACGAAAATGAAAAAAATTATTGCTTTATTATTGTGTGTAGTACTCGCTTTCACACTCGTTGCTTGCGGTAACGCAGGTACAGGCGCAGCTACAAAATTAACAATGGGTACAGGCGGCACAGCAGGTACTTATTACGGATACGGCGGTATCCTCGGCAATCAGATTAAAACTTCGACAGGTATTACTGTTAACGTTGTTTCAACCGATGGTTCAAAAGCCAACATTTTGGGTATTGATACAGGCAACTATCAGTTAGGTACCGTTCAGTCCGATGTTATGGCTTATGCCTGGGAAGGTTCCCGTTCTTTTGAGAAAGAGGGTAAAATCGAGTCCTTCCGCGTTATCGGCGGTCTTTATGCCGAGGCAGTTCAGCTCATCACAACAAACGAAGATATCAAGACTGTTGCTGACCTTAGGGGAAAGACAGTATCTATCGGTGCTGCAGGCTCGGGCGTTTATTTCAACGCGATGGACGTGCTTGCAGCGGCCGGGCTTACCGAGGAGGACATCCAGCCTCAGTATCAGTCGTTCGGTGACTCCGCCGATGCGCTGAAGGACGGCAAGATTGATGCCGCCTTTATCGTGGCCGGCCCTCCGACCCCC
>JAZUSW010000165.1:0-6680 GCA_045606925.1 Acutalibacteraceae bacterium
GTTAACGAGAACAACGTTTACGCCCGCAGCCTTAAGAACGTGGCAAGCCTGAGCGCCCGCATAGTCAAACTCAGCCGCCTGACCTATAACGATAGGTCCCGAGCCGATAACGAGTACTTTTCTTATATCCTTATTTAACGGCATTTTCGGTACCCGACACCAAGCTTCTCCCCGTAATTAAACCTGCCGTCAACACACTTGCGAACACATCGCCCGTTCCGTGAAATACGGCATCTACTTTTTCACCCATAATATAGCTTATTTTTGTACCGTCAAAACAAGCAGCGCCAAGGCGCTTTTCATCGAAATACACACCTGTCAGCACCACCATAGCGCCTGTTTTTTCATATAAACTAAGCACTAAACTGCCTATATACTCTTTGGTATACGGTCCTGCTTTATAATCCTCGCCAAGCATCAATACCGCCTCGGTAATATTGGGCACGATTATATCGGCATTATGGCAAAGCTTGAACATTTCGCGCGGGAATTTTTTATCAAACCCTGCATACAGTTTACCGTGGTCTGCCATAGCGGGATCACAAATCACCTTGGTATTCTCATTTTTGAGCGTTTTAATTGTATCAATTACAATACCAACCTGTCGGTTACTTCCAAGATAACCCGTATATATCGCATCGAACTGGAAATTGTTTTTCTTCCAATGCTCAGTTATAGGGGCTATTTCATCGGTCAAATCGTGAAATGTATAACCCTCAAATCCGCCCGTATGGGTGGAAAGCACTGCCGTAGGGATTACCGCAGTTTCTATACCTGCGGCAGATACTATCGGCAGCGCAACGGTAAGAGAGCATTTCCCGAGTCCCGATATATCGTGTATGGCCGCTATCCTTTTTTGAGTCATTTTTTTACTCCTTTAAAAGCGCAAATATCTTTAAGCACACAAGTATCACAATAGGGTTTTCGCGCCGTACAGGTTTCCCTACCGAAAAGCACAGCACGGTGGCAAAAATCACTCGATTCGTTTTCGGGTAAAAGTCGGCGCATTTCTTTTTCAACATAAAGCGGATTATCGCCCGACACAAAGCCCAACCTATTGCAAATGCGTATAAAATGTGTATCGGTAACAACGGCAGGTTTACCGTAAATGTCACCGCATATTAAATTTGCAGTTTTCCTGCCCACTCCCGAAAGGCGTGTTAAATCTTCAATATTATTGGGTACCGTCCCACCAAAATCGGCTACTATGGACTTTGAAATTTCAATTAAATCCTTTGCCTTTGTTTTGTAAAGCCCACAAGTTTTTATAAGCTTTTCCACCTCTTCAAGCGGCGCTTTTGCCATACTCTCAGCCGTTGGATACTTTGAAAATAAATCGGGTGTTACCATATTTACTCTCGCATCGGTGCATTGAGCAGACAACCGTGTTGCAACAAGCAGTTGAAACGGTGTTTCGTAAGTGAGCGAGCATTTTGCCACGGGGTATTTTTGTTTTAATTTTTCCACCGCCGCCAAAACGCGTTGTTTTTTTGTCATTAACTTAAATCTCCGAGTTTTAAATCGTTATTTCTTATTAAGCCCAGTTTACGCATTGCCTCGGCAATACCGAGTGTTATCACAGCGGGAAGGACAAAGTGCATAAGCACAATTTCAATAACTGCAAGTCCTATCGGCATACCGCCTGCGGTTAAGCTTTCAAAAGCGGCAAACTGGCCTACCAAACCCGCAGAGCCCATACCCGAACCTACGGGTGTACTTGTCATTTTAAGCAGAGCCGAACTAATAGGTCCTAAAATAGCGCTGGAAATAATCGCAGGAAGCCAGATAATTGGGCGGCGGATAATGTTTGGCATCTGGAGCATTGATGTACCAACACCCTGTGCAATAAGACCGCCTACACCGTTTTCGCGGTAACTGATAACGGCAAAGCCCACCATATTACAGCAACAACCAATAGTAGCAGCACCTGCCGCCAAGCCCGAAAGCCCCATAGCAATACCGATTGCGGCACTGCTTATAGGAAGTGTTAAGAATATACCCATAAGCACCGATACGATTATACCGCCGATGATGGGATGTTCAACAACGCTGATATTTACAAGTGAGCCGAGCCAGAACATAAATTTAGAAACATACGGACCGATAAGCAGACCCACAACGCTACCGCCAAGCACACAGCAAAGCGGAGTTACCAATATATCGAGTTTGGTTTTTCCACTGACCAAAGCGCCGAGTTCTACCGCAACGTAAGCCGCAACAAAGGCGCCGAGCGGCTCACCAGGGGTACCTATATTAACAGCACCGAGCGACAAATTCGGAAAAGCGCCTACAAATCCCGCAACAGCGGCGGCAACCGCAGTTAAGGGAGATGCCTTTAATTTTGCGGCAACCCCAACACCGATACCGGCACCCGTAACCGATTTTGCGGCATTACCGATAGCGATTAAATATGTAGCAATTATTGTATCCCCGAACAGTTTGCCTATCTGGCAAATTATCGTACCGATAATAAGTGTTGAGAAAAGTCCCAACGCCATACCGCCGAGTCCGTCAATAAAAATTCTGTTGAAAATCTTTTTCATTTTTATCCCTCTTTTTTACAAAACAAAAATTTTTGATTACTGATAATTATACAACTTTTGGCTTTTTTAGTCAATATTATTGCAAATTTTTGTGAGTTAGAGTATAATTATTTGGGTGATTTTTTAATGGTTACTGTATATTTAGTAAGGCATTGCGAGGCAATGGGTAATGTTATGGGCATTTTCCAAGGGTCCACCGATTTAGATATATCCGAAACGGGCAAAAAGCAGTTAGAGTTTTTACGAAAGCGTTTTGATAGTATACACATCGATAAAGTATATTCAAGCCCACTTATCCGTGCACAGAAAACCGCCGAGGCAATAGCCGTGCCCAAAGGTTTGCCCGTTATAACCAATATCGGACTTACCGAGATTAACGGCGGCATTATCGAGGGTATGAAGCTCACCGATATTTTTGAAAATTACCCTGAACTTGAATATAAATGGTGTAATGAATTTCATAATTTTGCGCCCGAAAAAGGCGAAGCAATCCGAGACACATACCTTCGTGTATGGGAAGCCGTAAAAGAAATTATTCGTGATAACGATGGAAAAACAATAGTTCTATCTTCGCACGGCGGTGCTTTAAGGGCGCTGATTTGCCGTTTACTTAAAGGTCAATTGGAAAAAATCGGCGAAGTGCCTTTTTCGGACAACACAGCGGTTTCTAAAATTGTATTTAAGGATATAGACAGTTGGGTGTGCGAATATATAAACGATGCTTCGCATGTACCGGAAGAATATATGCCAAAGAAAAACAAGATAATTACAACACATTAAGGAAGTAATAAAATGATTATAATGTCGGTTGATTTGGGCGATGCGAGAACAGGCATTGCTGTTTCGGATAGTGGGGAAAGTTTTGCCTTCCCAAAAACTGTTATTACCGAATACAACAAGCAAAAAAGGATAGAAAAAATAGCCGCCATAGCAAAGGAGATTAAAGCAGAACTGATTGTTGTGGGTTTGCCTAAAAATATGGATGGAACACTCGGATGGCGCGCTGAAGAATGTACCGCCACCGCAGAAGAAATTAAAAAGGCCACCGATGTTCAGGTGGTTTTGTGGGATGAACGCTGTACAACCGTTATGGCACACGCGGCACTCAATATTACCGATACGCGCGGTAAAAAGCGCAAAGAAAAGGTCGATGCCGTAGCGGCGGATATGATACTTGAAAGTTATTTATCATTTAGAAAAAATAATAAATAAAAACGGGTGGGCAATCCCCCCTTACAAAAAAGAACCGTTCTTTCGAACGGTTCTTTTTAATTATTCTTCTTCGCCGTTTTCTTCGGTTACTTCTTCTACTGTTGTTTCTTCAACAACTTCTTCAACCTTTGCGGCTTTCTTTTTCTTCTTTTTCTTCTTTTTGCCGTTAACCAATACCAAAACTACTACAACTATATTAACTATAATTAATAACACAACACCGCCGATAACGGCAAGTACAAGAATCAAAATGGATGAGTTTGTACCACCGTTTACGGCATTATCGCCAACGCTGTTATTGTTGCCGGTGTCATTTTTAATGTTCGTGTTAGTGTCATTGTTAGTGTTAATATTCGTGTTAGTGTTAGTATTGCCGGTGCCACCGTTATCTGTACTGCCGCCAATATCATCCGTCGTACCGTCACCGGTATTGTCATCGTTGTTGTCACCGGTATTGTCTCCATTACCCACATCACTACCTGTGCTTATCGGTGCGGATATACCGTTTTTGCTGTTCAGGGCCTCTAATCGATTAATATCGGATTCAGTAATAGTTCTAAACACAGTAGACAGTATTTTGCCATCTTCGGTGGAAACTTTATCCACCATATAATTATTCACATACTCTTCAACCGGTGAATTATCAAAACTATAAATAGTGATTGTAGCTTGACAACCTTTATATCCATAAGTGAGCGGACCAATAGGGCCATATTTCTCATAAAAGTCATTGTAAGAATTTGGGTCGTTTTCACCAAGCGAAGCCTTATGATTTAATATGAATATATTAAACTGATATGCAGAATGTTTTAAAGCGGAGCGAAACATACCTGCCACTTTTTTTACAGACTTGGGAAGAACCAGTTCTTCAAAAACACCATTGAAGGCACAATACTCTATTTCTTCCACACCGCTCGAAATAATAACTTGTGAAAGACCAGGGCAATTGGCCGTATCATGCCGTACTTTCTTTAATTGGCCCGGAATAACGAGTGCATAAAGATTTGCATGTGAAAACACAGAGTGTCCTGTTTCTTTAAGCGAATATGGGAGTGATATTTCTCTAAGATTTTCACAATACTGGAAAACCTCATCACCTAACACCTCAATGCCCTCAGGAATAACAACTTCTCGTACATTAATATTTGTTATGAACGCTCTGGAAAAAATACGAGTAATGGGATTGCCGTCTTGATCGACCGCTGGTACAACTACATTTTCATCTTCACCTAAATACTCCAAGATAGAGCCATCAATTATGTCCCAATCCTCATAATTGATATCGGATGCGCTTGTTGGGAATGCCGCAATAAGACAGCAAGAAACCAACAAAAGCAAAACAATAAAGCTTGTTAGTATTTTTTTCATAATGTAAATCGCCCCCCATTTATTTTTCTATATTAATACAAACAGCACGTTTTATATTATTCTTCGGTTACTTCTTCTACTGCCGCTTCTTCAACAACTTCTTCAACGGGTTCTTCAACCTTTGCGGCTTTCTTTTTCTTCTTTTTCTTCTTTTTGCCGTTAACCAATACCAAAACTACTACAACCGCAGCAACTATAATTAACAACACAACCCCGCCGATAATGGCAAGTACAAGAATCAAAGTGGATGAGTTTGTACCACCGTTTACAGCATTATTGCCTACGCTGTTATTATTGTTGTTATTGTTATTGTTACTGTTATTGTTATTGTTGTTATTATTGTTGTTATTGTTGACATTATTTGTGCTACCGTCAGTACCTGTGCCGTCACCTGAACCGTCGCCTGTGCTGTCACCTGAGCCATCACCTGTACCATCACCTGTACTTGTAGATGCGGAAATACCGTTCTTACGGTTTTCGGCCTCTAACTCGTCGATCCTTGCCTGATCGATAGGTTTAAATGTAACAGAAAGTATTCTTTTGTCATTGGTCGGAACCTTATCCACCATATAATTATTCACATACTCTTCAACCGGTGAATTATCAAGACTGTAAACACTAATAGCTACAGTGCAACCTTCATATCCATATGTAATCGGACCGACAGGACCAACGCTATCATACCAACCGTGACTGGCTTTTGGGTTGTTTTCACCAAGTGAAATTTCGGGATTCAAAAAATAAAAATCCATTTTAGACATAGATTGCTTTAAGCCGGGACGGAAATATCCCTCGGCTTTAATGACCGACTTAGGAATTACCAGTTCTTCAAAAATACCATAAAAACAAGCATACTCAAGCTCTTCAACACCGCTTGAAATAATAACGCGTGAAAGGTTAGAGCAAGTACCTGTATCGTGTCTTACCCTTTTTAATTGACCCGGAATAACGAGTGAAAGAATATCTGCACGCGCAAACATAGAATATCCTGTTTCCTTAAGGGAATAAGGCAAAGATGCCTCTTTAAGATTTTCGCAATACTGAAAAACCTCGTTGCCTACCGTCTCAATACCCTCAGAAATAACAACGCTCTCTATATAATTATTTCTTTCAAATGCACGGGAATCAATCTTGGTAACAGGATTTCCATCCTCATCAACCGCCGGTACAACTACATTGGCATCTTCTCCAAAATATTCTAGGATAACGCCATCAATTATGTCCCAATCCTCATAATTGACATCGGATGCGCTTGTCGGGAATGCCGCAATAAGACAGCAAGAAACCAACAAAAGCAAAACAATAAAGCTTGTTAAGAGTTTTTTCATAAAAAGCCCCCCTTAAAATCTACACTTACATAATAACATATAAACTCCTTCTTTTATATGGAATTTTTTCACTCATTAGTAAGATAGAAATGTTTATGTTATATTGGGCTAATAATAATATAAAAAAGGACCGCTCTCACGAGCGTTCCTTTTTAATTATTCTTCTTCGCCGTTTTCTTCGGTTACTTCTTCTACTGTTGTTTCTTCAACAACTTCTTCAACGGGTTCT
>JAZUSW010000166.1:0-3087 GCA_045606925.1 Acutalibacteraceae bacterium
CACAGAACGACATGGCTACGATCCGACTTCCTGTGGCAAAAGGCGGTACTTATTGTACCCCAGGACCGTTCGGTGCAGGTAAAACCGTATTACAGCACACCACTTCAAAAAATGCAGACGTTGATATTGTGATAATTGCTGCTTGCGGTGAGCGTGCAGGCGAGGTTGTTGAAACACTAACCGAGTTCCCTGAACTTACCGACCCCAAAACAGGTCGTTCACTTATGGAACGCACAATCATTATTTGCAACACTTCTTCTATGCCGGTAGCATCGCGCGAGGCATCGGTTTATACATCGGTAACTCTTGCCGAATATTATAGACAAATGGGTCTTAACGTTTTGCTTTTGGCTGACTC
Source organism: Acutalibacteraceae bacterium (assembly GCA_045606925.1). GTDB lineage: Bacteria > Bacillota > Clostridia > Oscillospirales > Acutalibacteraceae > SIG565. The sequence goes on from JAZUSW010000166.1 coordinate 359, forward strand.
CACTTCGCGTTGGGCACAAGCACTGCGTGAAATGTCAGGCAGACTTGAAGAAATCCCCGGTGAAGAGGCATTCCCTGCATATCTGGAATCTTATATTGCCGCATTTTATGAGAGAGCCGGTTATGTTCGTTTGCCTGACGGCAGCACGGGTTCGGTTACAATAGGCGGTACCGTTTCCCCTGCCGGCGGTAACTTTGAAGAACCTGTTACTCAGGCAACTCTCAAGGTTGTAGGTGCTTTCCACGGTCTTTCGCGTGAGCGTTCGGATGCGAGAAAATACCCTGCCATTGACCCGCTTATTTCGTGGTCTAAATACAACTGTGTTATTGATGCAAACAAATCTCAATTTTGTAAGGATATTCTCCACCACGGTGACGAAATCGGCTCTATGATGAAGGTTGTCGGTGAAGAAGGCACAAGTATTTCCGACTATGTTATTTATCTTAAAGCCGAAATGCTCGATTCGGTTTACCTGCAGCAAAACTCCTTTGATTTGGTGGATGCAAACTGCGGTACTGCACGACAACGCTATGTTACAGATAAACTTGTATGCATCTTAGGCAGTGAGTTTAAACTTGACAGCAAAGATAATGCGCGTGGTTTCTTTAACCGTATGCGCCAAAAATTAATCGACTGGAATTACACTGAATTTGAAAGTGACAATTTCAAAAAGGTTGAATCCGAAATTGATGCATTATACAACGAAGCGAGCGGTAAATTAAATAACGCCGCACAACTTTTACTAAAGGACGGTGAATAGAAATGAATAAAGTTTTTAACCGAATTGAATCTATCACCGGTAATGTTATCACGGTAAAAGCAAAGGGTGTGCAGTACAAGGAACTTGCCCAAATCAACACTCGCTTTGGAAAATCACTGGCACAGGTTAATAAAATTGATGGCGAAACCGTATCCCTGCAGGTTTTTGCAGGTGGACAGGGTGTATCAACAGGTGATGAAGTGCGTTTCTTAGGCCGCGAAATGCGTATTTCCTTTAGTGAAGATTTATTAGGCCGCATTTTTAACGGCTCGGGTGAGCCAAGGGATAAGGGACCTGCCCTTACCGAAAATATGAAGCCCATCGGCGGTCCGTCGGTTAACCCTACAAAGCGTATACTTGCTAACCGTATGATGAGAACAAACATACCTATGATAGATATGTTTAACACACTTGTTGTTTCGCAAAAATTACCGATTTTCTCAATATCCGGTGAGCCATATAACCAATTACTTGCCCGTATTGCAATGCAAGCTGAGGCCGATGTAATAGTTCTTGGCGGTATGGGTCTTAAATACGACGACTTTTTGTATTTTAAAGACGAGCTTTCGCGTGGCGGTGCACTTAGCAAAACCGTTATGTTTATCCACACAGCATCCGACCCTACGGTTGAATGTATGATGATTCCCGATATGGTGTTGGCGGTTGGTGAACAGTTTGCGCTGCAAAACAAGGATGTTTTGGTATTGCTTACCGATATGACCAACTTTGCAGATGCTATGAAGGAAATTGCAATCACCGGTGAACAGGTTCCTTCTAACCGTGGTTATCCCGGTGACCTTTATTCTCAACTTGCCGCCCGTTATGAAAAGGCGGTTGACTTTAACGATTCGGGCTCGGTTACAGTTTTGGCGGTAACCACTATGCCGGGTGATGATGTTACCCACCCTGTTCCCGATAATACGGGTTATATCACCGAAGGTCAGTATTACCTTAAAGGCGGTAGAATTGAGCCGTTCGGTTCGCTTTCCCGTCTTAAACAAAATGTAAACGGTAAAACCCGTAAAGACCATCGTGCACTTATGGATGGTATGATTCGTTTGTATTCTTCTTACAAAGAAACATTAGAGAAGAAAAATATGGGCTTCCCTATGAACAAATGGGATGAAAAGCTTTTAAAATACGGTGAACTTTTCGAAAACGAGTTAATGGATTTGTCGGTTAACCTTTCTCTTGAAGATGCTCTTGATTTAGGTTGGAAAATCTTATCCGATTGTTTTGAAAAGGATGAAACCGGTATTAAGTCAGACCTTACTAATGAGTTTTGGCCTAAGTAAGGAGGACTGAATTTTGGCAAAAATCAAACTAACTAAAAACGAGTTAAAGGTACAGAAAGACGCACTTAAAATGTACCAGAGATATTTGCCTACTCTAACGCTTAAAAAGCAACAGCTTCAATCAGAAATCCGCACAATAGAAGCCAAAGCAAATGCGGTAAGAAAAGAAAAAGAAGCGCTTGAAAAAGGTTTTAAAGATTGGATTGCGGTATTCAGCGAAGCAGACGCCTTCCCCGAAGGAATAATTACGGTAAGTAATATCAAAAAGGGTTACGGAAACATCGCAGGTGTAGAAATACCAATATTTGAGGGTGCCGATTTTTCACGAAGCGACTATGATTTATATTCCACACCGCTTTGGGTAGATATTGCCGCAAACCATATGGAAAAGGCAATATTGCTTGATTTGGAAGCCGAAGTGTTAGACAAACAGGTAGAACTTGTGGAGGCAGAGTTGCTCTCTACGTCACAAAGAGTTAATTTGTTTGAAAAGGTAAAAATCCCCGAAACAAAGGAAAATATCAAAAAAATATCAATTTATATGGCCGACCAGCAGGTTAGTGCCGTAGTTCGTTCTAAGATATCAAAACGCAAAATCGCCCTTCGGGATGCAGCATCTTCCTCAAAGGAGGTTTATTCGTTATGATAGTACCTATGAAAAAAGTTTCTCTCAT
>JAZUSW010000167.1:0-2094 GCA_045606925.1 Acutalibacteraceae bacterium
GTATTACGGGTTATTGGCAGGTAAACGGTCGCAGTAATACCGATTTTAAACAGCGCTTAGAGTTGGAAATGTATTACTGTGAACACCGCAGTTTGTTGATGGATTTTAAAATTTTCTTTAAAACATTTTATCAGATAGTAAAAAAAGAGGGCGCAAAATAGTGGATATAAAGCTTATTGTTGCGGCACATAAAAATTATAATATGCCGGATTATGAGTGCTATTTTCCCGTGCAGGTAGGCGCTGACGGCAAGCAGGATATAGGGTATACGCCCGATAACACGGGGGACAATATATCGGATAAAAATGCATTTTTTTGCGAACTTACGGGTCTTTACTGGGGCTGGAAAAATTTGGAGTGTGACTATATAGGTCTTGCCCATTACCGCCGACACTTTAAAGAGCCCAAAACAAACAAAAAGGGCATAGAAGCGGTGCTGAGCGATAAAACCTTGCACAAGCTTCTTCAAAAAAGTGATATAGTATTACCAACAAAGCGAAAGTATTATATAGAAAATCTTTACTCTCATTATGAACACACAATGCATATTGAACCGCTCCAAAAAACAAGGGAGATTATAGCAAAAAAGTATCCCGAGTATTTAAAAGAGTTTGATAACCTTAAAAAGCGCACAAGCGCACATATGTTTAATATGTATATTATGAAAAAAGAAGTGTCTGATAAATATTGCGAGTGGCTTTTTGATATTTTATTTGAGCTGGAAGAACAGTTTAAGAATGTCGGGTATGATGCTTTCCACAGCCGTTTTTACGGCAGGGTGAGTGAGCTGCTGCTTGATGTGTATATAAACACAAACGGTTTAAAATATGTCGAAACACCCTTGGTCTATACCGAGAAAATCGACTGGTACCGCAAAATAACAGGATTTTTAAAGGCAAAGTTTTTAGGCAAAAAATACGATAAGAGTTTTTAAAAGCAGTTCTTTAAGAACTGCTTTTTTGTATGCCGAAAACCACTTAAAAGTCGCGTGGTGCAAAAAAGATAAACGCTGTTTTAAAAAAGCAAAAATGGCTCCCTCCGGGAGGGAGCCGAGGGTTAATTTGCCAGTTTACTGGTAACTAATACCAAATGCCTTCACCTCAAGGGGGAAGCCTACAAAAAGCGCATTCCGGCGCCGCCGGTAGCGTTTAGGGAATAGCCCTAAAATGAAATATCCACCCGCATTGCACTATTGCGGGTGGATATTTATTATGTAAAAAAATATTTTTGATGATTATTTAAATATTCATCAATTATTACTTCAAGCAAATTGTTTACGCTTCTTTTTTGCCTTTCTGCTTCTTCTTTGAGTTGTTTGATAAATTCTTCTGGAAGGCGTAAGTTTACTTGTATTTTCTCTGTCATATTACCACCTCGGTATCATTTTATACCACTTTTGTGCAAACCGCAAGATACCACAGTGGTATATTTGGTATAATTATATTTAAATCATTGGAGGCGGTAATATGAAAAGTAAAATTGTAGAGTTATGGAACGGTGACATTGAACCAATAAGAAATTTAGCACTAAATAACGCTGAATTAAAAAAATTAGAAGAAATAATGCAAAAAAATATAAATGGATTAGAGGAAAATTTATGTGATAAGGGCAAAGAATTTTTTAAAAAATACAATGAGTGTATTAATGAGTATATGGTCGTATTGAGTGAACAAGTTTTTTATGAAGGATTTTGTTTGGCAACACGAATCGTGGCAGAGGGGTTATTAGGGGCGCAATAGAGCAAAAGAACAGTAAGGGGAAAACAAATCAACGGCTTGCCGTTGCATATCATCAATGCGAAGCATTGTATATCACCAACACAAAGTGTTGTATCTCATCAAGCCGACATAAATACACGCTTCGCGTGATGATATACGCCTTGCGGCGATGATATACACGGCTGCGCCGTGATGATATACCAAACTTGTCGGCTTGGATAAAAAATTCCGAAAGCATTGCCTCGGGCTCTAAAGGATAGTTTTCATATAATTCAGCCTCTGCTGTGCAAAACCACTGCCGAGGTTGATTTTTCTCATAAATTGAGAAAAAATCTCACAAACTGTGCGCTTGATTGATCCGTAAAAATATGTTATA
>JAZUSW010000168.1:0-5750 GCA_045606925.1 Acutalibacteraceae bacterium
ATTATCCCGTGGCTTAAAGAAAACTATAATAACTGTGAAGTAATTGCGGTATCAGGTAATGTCGGACAGGCGGATGAGCTTGAAGGCCTTGAAGAAAAGGCAATAAAAACCGGTGCTTCAAAACTCTATGTCCTTGACTTGACCGAAGAATATGTTGATGATTATATCATTCCCACAATGAAAGCAGGCGCAGTTTACGAGGATTATCTTTTAGGTACTTCTCATGCCCGTCCCTGTATAGCAAAAGGTCTTGTAGAAATTGCAATTAAAGAAGGCGCAGATGCAATTTGTCACGGATGCACAGGTAAGGGTAACGACCAGGTTCGTTTTGAACTTGCAATAAAGCATTTTGCACCCAATATGCCTATAATTGCCCCTTGGCGTGAGTGGGATATTAAATCCCGTGATGAAGAAATTGAGTATGCCGAGGCACACAATATTCCGCTTAAAATTAACCGTGAGACCAATTACTCAAAGGATAAAAACCTTTGGCACCTATCTCACGAAGGTATGGACCTTGAAGATACAGGTAATGAGCCGTTGTACGAAAAACCCGGTTTTCTTGAAATGGGCGTTTCTCCGTTAATGGCACCCGATGTACCTACATATGTTGAGATTGATTTCGAAAAAGGTATACCCGTAGCACTTGATGGCAAAAAGATGACCGCAAAAGAAATTATCTTGAAGCTTAATGAAATCGGCGGCGCAAACGGTATCGGTATTATTGACATTGTAGAAAACCGTCTTGTTGGTATGAAATGCCGCGGTGTTTACGAAACTCCCGGCGGTACAATTCTTTACAAAGCACATAATGTTTTGGAAACACTTTGCCTTGATAAAATGACTATGCACGAAAAACAGCGCTTGTCGATTACCTTTGCAGAGCTCGTTTATAACGGTCAGTGGTTTACACCGCTTCGTGAAGCTCTTTCGGCTTTTGTTGATAAGACCCAAGAGAGAGTTACAGGTAAAGTTAAACTCAAACTTTACAAGGGTAATATGATTAACGCAGGTGTTTGGAGTCCGTACTCGCTTTACAGCGAAGAAATCGCAACATTTGGCGAGAGTGACTACGACCAAAAAGATTCAGCAGGATTTATTAACCTTTACGGTTTGCCGATTAAGGTTCAAGCCATTGTTGATGGTAAAAAATAAGAATTAATCAGTCCTGTGCGGTTTTTCCGCACGGGACGATTGTGTAATATAGGTTGGTGAAAATATGGCTAAAATGTGGGCGGGAAGAACCGATGGCGTAACAAACAAGTTGGCCGATGATTTTAATTCTTCCATACATTTTGACTACAAATTATACAAACAGGATATTAAGGGAAGTATGGCTCATGCGGCAATGTTAGCTGCAACAAGCATTATTTCTAAAAGTGACGCCGATGTACTGATTGAAGGGCTTGAAGGCATTTTAAATGACCTTGAAAACGGTTCTTTACAGTTTGATATGTCGTGCGAGGATATACATATGTTTGTTGAGCAAGAACTTACAAGTCGACTGGGTGAAGTGGGTAAAAAGCTGCACACTGCAAGAAGCCGTAATGACCAAGTAGCGTTGGATCTCAGAATGTATTTGCGCGATGAGGTTGATACCATTGTGTCTTTGGTTAAAACCTTGATTGAGGCGCTTACCGATAAAGCTGAGGAAAATAAGACCGCTATTGTACCGGGATATACACATCTGCAACGCGCCCAACCAATATCATTTGGTCATCATCTTATGGCGTATGTTATGATGCTATTGCGTGATATTGACCGTCTGGCCGACACTCGTAAGAGAATCAATGTATCTCCTATAGGCAGTTGCGCTTTGGCGGGAACAACATATAATACCAACCGAAAATTTGAAGCTGAAAAGTTGGGATTTGATTCGGTTTGTATGAACAGTCTTGATGGTGTATCAGACCGTGATTTTGCGGTCGAACTTATGAGTGCTATCTCACTTATTATGATGCACTTATCTCGACTTTCCGAAGAGTTGATTTTATGGACAAGTTGGGAATTTAAGTTTGTTGAACTGTCAAATGATTATACAACGGGCTCTTCTATAATGCCGCAAAAGAAAAATTCGCATATGGCTGAGCTTATTCGTGGTAAAACAGGTCGAGTATACGGTGACTTAATGTCTTTACTAACGGTTTTAAAGGGTATACCGCTTGCTTATAACAAGGATATGCAAGAAGATAAAGAAAGCGTTTTTGTTGCCGTAGCAACCGTTAAGATGTGCATAGAGGTTATGAGTGGTATGATAAGCACTATGACCGTTAAAGCGGAAAATATGTTGAACGCCGCCAAAACAGGATTTATAAATGCGACTGACTTAGCCGATTATCTTGTTAAAAAAGGTATGGCTTTTAGAACTGCTTATAAAATAGCCGGTCAGTTGGTAGCACTTTGTATTGAGCAAAATAAGGTTTTAGAGGATTTGTCTCTTGAAACCTATAAAGAGTTCAGTGAGTTGTTTGAGCAAGATTTATATAATGAAATCAATCTTACAACCTGTGTTGAGAAAAGAATTAGTGAAGGCGGTACATCATTTGTATCGGTTCAAAAACAAATTGACTACGCGAGAGAGTGTTTAAAGAAATGACAAAAGTTTTTATTGACGGTTCGGCAGGTACAACAGGGCTTAGAATTTATGACCGTTTGTCAAGCCGTAAGGATATTGAACTGATAATTTTGCGTGATGAATTACGCAAAGATACTCAGGCGAGAAAACAGGCGCTTAACAGTTGTGATATCGCCTTTTTATGTTTACCTGATGCCGCAGCAAAAGAGGCGGTGGCGCTTATAGAAAATGATAATACTGTGGTAATTGATACTTCAACTGCTCATAGAACAAGTGAAGGTTGGTTTTACGGTTTTCCCGAACTGCAACAAAATGCCGATTATTCAAGCTTGAAGCGTATTGCAAATCCTGGTTGTCACGCCAGTGGTTTTATAGCACTTGTTAAACCGCTTATTGATAACGGTATTATCAAAAAAGATGCTTTGTTAAACTGCTTTTCGCTGACAGGTTATTCGGGTGGCGGAAAACAGATGATAAATGATTATCAAAACAGCGATAATCCGTTATTGACCGGTCCGCGCCAGTATGCACTCTCCCAGCAACATAAGCATTTAAAGGAAATGAGTGTTGTTAGCGGTCTTGATAATTTACCGGTTTTTTGCCCTGTAGTTGCGCCGTTTTATAGTGGTATGGAAGTAACTGTTCCGCTATTTGCTTCGCAAATTAACGGCAATATTGAGCAAATTAAAGCAGTTTATAAAAAATGTTATAATTCCGGTGTGGTTTACTTTAATGATAACGCCGATGAAAACGGTTTTTTATCCGCTTCGGCTTTGTCGGGTAAAGACAATATGGAAATAAGTGTATACGGTAATGATGATAGAATTATTTTGGTTGGGCGATATGATAACCTTGGTAAAGGTGCCTCAGGTTCGGCAATACAAAATATGAACTTGGTTCTCGGTGTAAAGGAAGACACCGGTTTGGAGGTATAAGATGGAATTAATTAAAGGCGGTGTATGCGCACCAAAAGGATTTAAGGCAAACGGTGTGCATTGTGGTATTCGTAAAAACCGCACTAAAAAAGATTTGTCGCTTATAGTTAGCGATGTACCGGCTTCGGCTGCAGCAGTTTATACTACCAATCTGGTAAAAGGCGCACCGTTAACCGTTACAAAAAAACATTTACAAGACGGTATTGCGAGGGCTATTATTTGCAATAGCGGTAACGCAAACACCTGTAATGCAAACGGTATTGAAATAGCCGAAGAAATGTGCGAATTACTCTCATTAAAAACAGGTATAAAATCAAGCGACATTGTTGTGGCATCCACGGGTGTTATAGGTCAACCGCTTGATATAATGCCAATAAAGAACGGTATTGGGCCACTTGTTGATGGCTTATCGGTTAGCGGCGGTGATGCGGCGGCTGAGGGTATTATGACCACCGATACCATAAAAAAAGAAATAGCTGTAGAGTTTACTATTGGTGGAAAAGTATGCCGTATGGGCGGTATTGCCAAGGGTAGCGGTATGATTCATCCGAATATGGCTACTATGCTTGTTTTTATTACCACCGATGTGAAAATCAGCAGTTCATTGCTTCAAAAAGCGCTTTCAAATGATATAACAAATACATTTAATATGCTGAGCATCGACGGCGATACATCCACCAACGATATGGTGGTAGTTCTTGCAAACGGTTTGGCTGAAAATCCCGAAATTACTGATGATAATGATGATTTCAAAGAGTTTATGAAGGCGCTTAACACATTAACTGTTCAGCTTTGCCGTACTATTGCAGGGGATGGCGAGGGCGCAACAAAATTGCTCGAATGTAAAGTGTCAGGTGCTGACTCTCTTGATACTGCAAAAACTGTTGCCAAAAGTGTTGTTTGTTCCAGTCTTTTAAAGGCGGCAATGTTTGGTGCCGATGCTAACTGGGGACGCGTACTTTGTGCCATAGGTTATAGTGGTGCAAAGGTTGATGTAGATAAAGTCGGTGTTTCATTTAAGTCCAATAAAGGTATCATTGAGGTTTGCAAAAACGGTGCCGGTATTGATTTTTCCGAGGAAAAGGCAAAAGAAATTTTATTGGAAAGTGAAATAGAAATTTTGGTAACCCTTGATAGCGGTGATTTTTCTTCAACCGCCTGGGGATGCGACTTGACCTATGATTATGTAAAAATTAACGGAGATTATAGAACCTAAGGAGAAAAACAATGGATAACCATTTTTCAAATTTAGATAGAGCTGAGGTATTAACTCAGGCATTGCCGTATATCAAAAGATACAATGGTAAGGTTGTTGTAATAAAATATGGCGGTAACGCTATGATTAACGAAGAATTAAAGCAACAGGTTATGGAAGACATTGTTCTTTTGTGGCTTATCGGCGTTAAGGTTGTTTTGGTGCACGGCGGCGGACCGGAAATTAGCGAGTTAATGCAAAAACTCGGCAAAAAGGCAGAGTTTGTTGACGGCCTTCGCGTAACCGACAAAGAAACAGTTGATATTGTTCAAATGGTACTTGCCGGAAAGGTTAATAAAACCCTTGTTAACCTGTTAGAGAAAAAGGGCGGCAAAGCAATGGGCATATCGGGTATGGACGGTATGCTTATAGAAGCAAAAATCCGTGATGAACGCTTGGGTTATGTTGGTGATATAACAAAAATACATATCAGACCTGTTGAAGATTTGCTTGAAAAAGGTTATATTCCCGTTATTTCAACACTTGGTTGTGACCGTGACGGCAATGCTTATAATATTAACGGAGATACTGCGGCAGCTTATATTGCCGGCGCAATAAAGGCCGAGCGTCTTATTATGATGACCGATATTGCAGGTATTTTACGGGATAAGGATGACCCATCTACTCTTATTGCCGATGTAACAATATCCGAGGCCGAACAGCTAAAAAAGGACGGTATTGTCTCCGGCGGTATGATTCCCAAGGTTGATTGCTGCATTGAAGCCATAAATAAAGGCGTTAAAAATGTTGTAATTATGGATGGTAGGGTTCCGCATTCAATCCTTATGGAAATCTTAACCGATGAAGGTGCTGGAACAATGGTTATGGGTGATAAATAATGAACAGTTTTGCATCATTTGATAAAGAGTATGTTGTAAATACATACAATCGTTTTCCGATTGAACTTATCGAGGGCGAAAACTCAACCCTTTATGATATAGACGGCAAAAAATATATTGATATGGGGTCCGGTATTGGCGTTACG
>JAZUSW010000169.1:0-6162 GCA_045606925.1 Acutalibacteraceae bacterium
TGGCTACGATCCGACTTCCCGAAGATAAAATAATCACCGTTAAAACTAATAGCATATTAGAACTTGTGGGTGTTGAAGTGCCTGAGGATAAGATTTTATCAATACTTAACAGTTTAGGTCTTGACACAACCATATCGGGCGACACCCTCACCTGCCGTGTGCCCTCTATCCGCGATGACATAGAAGGAAGAGCCGACTTAGCCGAAGAGATTATGCGTATTTACGGATACGACCACATCGTTGGCACAAAGATGCGCGGCGAAGTAACACGCGGTAAGAAGTTGCCCGAACGAATCAAGAGCGACGCTTTAAAATCTTTGCTTTGTTCGCTTGGCGGTAACGAAATTACAACATATTCATTTATCGGCTCAAAAGCAGTTGATACCTTGCTTTTGGATGAGGCGGATGCACGAAGAAATCAGATTCGCCTTATAAATCCCTTGGGAGACGAGTATTCCACAATGCGCACACAGCTTACAACCAGTATGCTGTCGGTACTTGCCACCAATATAAATCGCAAAATTGACAGCGGTAGATTCTTTGAAGTAAGCAAGAGATTTATTCCAAAAGCATTGCCTGTAAGTGAGCAACCCGATGAATTGCCAACCTTATGTGTCGGCATTTACGGCAAAGATGAAGATTTCTTCACTTTAAAAGGCATAATTGAAGATATTCTGGCACTTTTCGGTGCTCACAGCGACTACCGCAGGAGTAGCGAAAATTACTTGCATCCCGGTCGCCAAGCCGAAATTCTCGCCAATAACAAGGTAGTGGGTACTTTCGGTGAGGTTCATCCGACAGTTGCGGCAAACTATGATATTGATACCAGAATTTATGTTGCCGAAATTAAGCTTGATGAACTTTTCTCTATAAATAAGCGAAAAGCCGTATATAAGCCGCTACCTAAATTCCCTGCCGTTGAGCGTGACTTTGCTATGCTTTGCGATATTGACACTCCTATCGGCACACTCGAAAAAGCTATTATATCAGGTGCTTCACGCCTTCTGGAAAAGGTTGAACTTTTTGATGTTTACTCGGGCTCACAAATCCCCGAAGGTAAAAAGAGCGTTGCATTCAGCGTCTGGCTCAGAAGTGCGGATTCAACACTCAGCGATGAAGAAATCGAAAATGTTACCGCGCGTATCATCAAAAAGCTTGAAGGTGTAGGTGCCGTTCTTCGCGGATAAAAAAATCCTTGTATTTTACAAAATTTTGTTATACAATAGGATTGTGAAGAAATACTAAATAAGAAAGGGTGTTATAAATGCATAATCCAAATACCGATACTATGACCTTTTCACTCGGTAACGAGCAAGAGATTGAGATACGGCGCATACTTACTGCCGTTTACGATGCTCTTAAAGAAAAGGGCTACAACCCCATAAATCAAATTGTCGGCTATATACTGTCCGAAGACCCGACATATATCACAACACACAATAACGCCCGTTCACTTATACGCCGCGTTGACCGTGACGCGTTATTGCAAACACTTGTAAAGTTTTATTTATCAAACTAAATAAAAAATGCCGAGATTTTAGCGTGTTATGCTTAACGGAGAAAATGTAGCAACAAAAAGTTCCCACAGACCGAAGTTTACGGTTTGTGGGAACTTTATTTATATAGGCAGAAGAATGGGAGCTGGCGCCGAAGGTGACTGAGGGAGAGCGCGTGACAATAAAGTTAAGTTGAATTCAAAGTCACGCAGGCTCCTTCCACCACTTCGTGGTCCCCCTCCCTCTCGGAGGGAGACTATAGGGCATCCCCTGCATTTATTGCAAGTTTCGCGTTTGTAATACAAATGCACAGGACAAGCCCATCCCCCTATTTTAAATTCTCCGATAAGGACAACCCCATTCATCTCGCATTTTTTATTTTGCAAATGCTTTCATAGCAAGATATGCCATATAAATATCGTATTTGGCAGTTGTTTCAAAGGGAGCGTGCATAGAAAGTACCGGCACACCAAGGTCGATTACATCAACGCCAAGGTTTGCTATATACATAGCAACCGTGCCGCCGCCGCCTAAATCAACCTTGCCGAGCTCACCCGTTTGCCATACAACACCCGCATTATCAAGCATTGCTCTGATTTCGGCAACGTATTCCGCACCCGCATCAGAAGTACCGCTTTTACCACGCGCTCCTGTATACTTCGTAATAACAACGCCGTGATTTAAAAAGGCCGCATTTTTACGCTCCATTACATCTTGGAAGGTAGGGTCAATAGCCGCATTGACATCAGCCGATAAGCACTTCGAATTGCGAAGCGCAACTGTACAGTCAACCCCTTGCATCTCGGCAATATCAAATACAAGATATTTTAAAAATGCCGATTCAAGCCCCGTATTTCCTGCCGAACCCGTTTCTTCCTTATCGGCAAGTACTGTAATAAGGGTGTGCTTTGGCGCTTTTGCTTCAATCGCCGCCATAATTGCGGGATATGCACAAACTCGGTCATCCTGACCGTAAGCGCCTATCATTGAGCGGTCAAAACCAATATCCGTTGCATTAACGGCGGGTACACATTCAAGCTCTGCCGATAAAAAGTCCTGCTCGGTAACACCGTATTTTTCATTTAAAATTTTTAAAATATTCAGTTTAACAAGCTCACTGCCCTTATCATCACGGAACGGGTGACTACCTATAAGAACATTAAGTTCTTCCCCCTTAATACCGTCTGACAGGGTGCGTTTGTTTTGCTCGGCAGCCAAATGGGGCAACAAATCATTTACCACAAATTTGGGGTCATCCTTATCGTCACCTATATTGACATTTACAACCGTTCCGTCACGCTTTACAAAAACACCGTGAAGTGATAGCGGTACGGCAGTCCACTGGTATTTTCTGATACCGCCGTAATAATGGGTTTTAAAAAGAGCCAACTCAATTTCTTCATAAAGTGGGTTGGGTTTTAAATCAAGTCGTGGCGAATCAATATGCGCCGCAGTTATGCGAACACCCTTATCTGCCGATTCCTCGCCAACGCAAACAAGCGCCAACGCTTTACCGCGGTTGTTTACAAAATAGCGTTCACCCGCCTTGTATTTCTTGCCGCGCTCATATTCGCAAAAACCCGCCTTTTTTACCAACTCTATGGTAGTAGACACCGCCATACGCTCGGTTTTGGCATTATCTAAAAATTGCTTATAACCCTCGCAAAACTCATCGGCGGCAGCAAGTACGGTATCATCACTTGTAAGACGACCGTTTTGCTTTTTTATAAATAACAGGTCTTTTAATTCTTCGTATTTTGTTTTATTGTCGGACATATTATTGCCTCCCTATAAAAATATCTTTTAGCATATTTTCAAAATTATTTATAAATTCGGTATTTGTGGTGTTATTTTCTATAACATAATCACATTTTTGTATGTAAAAATCATTATCCTTACCCGCATTTATCCTTTGAATAGCGGCAAGTTCAGTAAGGTTATCCCTTTGGATTATTCTCTTAAAACGAATATCCTTATCGGCAATAATACCTACCGTTTTATCGCACAAATTGTCAGCACCGCTTTCAAAAAGTGTGGGCGCATCCAATAATATGTACTCTTGTGAAACGGTAGTCAAAATATTATTTATTTCTTCCACTATAAACGGCAAAACAGTTTTGTTTAAAAGCTCGGTTTTTTCTTTACTTTCAAATGCCGCTATGGCTAATTTTTGTCGGTTAATTTCACCGTTTGTAAGTATACCGCCTCCAAACGCTTTTACAAGTGCTGTTACGGTAGCTTCACATTTAATAATCTCGTGGGCAACCTTATCGCAATCAATCACATAAAAGCCATTTTTTTGAGCAACTGTGGCTGCCAAGCTTTTACCGGCACCTGTTTGTCCCGTAAGGCCTAATATAAATCTCATAATTCTATCACCCTAAAAGCCGCCGCGCGTATAAGTCGGTTATAAACGGCAAGTCCGACACCGTTTTTGCTTGGCGCGTGTACAAATGCAGTTTTATAACCTTTTTTATCAATATCGCGCAACACTTTAAATAAGTTTTGTGCCAAGGTAATTTCTTGCTTTTTACTACCGTAAGCAATAAACGGAATTGTGATGTTTTTGTCTTCTGAAAATCCCACTGCTACCGCATCGGCTTTACCGTTTACAAACTCGGCAAATTTATCACTGCTGCCTTCAACTAAATAAACTGTGGCACACGGAGCATAGTGTTTGTATTTCATACCCGGACTTGCGGCTTTTTGACCTTCTTTAAGTTCCTTTAAAACCGCACTGTCTATCTCCACTTCACCCAAAACACTGCTTAACTGCTCGGCAGTTATAGCACCGGGGCGTAAAAGTCTCGGTGTTTTGCCTACAAGGGACACAACGGTTGACTCAACCCCTACCGTACAATCATATGCCGACACAACCGCATCGATTTTGCCGCTTAAATCTTCTATTACGTGGGCGGCAGTTGTTGGGCTTGGTCTTCCCGATATATTGGCACTGGGTGCTGCAAGCGGCAGTCCCGATAAAGTTATTATCTTGTTTGCAATGCTATCAGACGGCATTCTAACGGCTACCGTATCAAGACCTCTACTTACACTTTCGCATATATTATCGGTCTTTTTAAGCACCATTGTAAGTGGACCCGGCCAAAAATTTTCGGCTAAAGCGTATGCGCTTTTGGGTATATCCTTTGCAACAAAAGGCAACATATCGAGCGAATCAATATGCACTATTAACGGGTTGTCCTGCGGTCTGCCCTTGGCGGCAAACACCTTGGCTATTGCCGTATCATCAAGCGCGCTTGCGGCAAGACCGTACACCGTCTCGGTAGGGATAGCAACAACGCCACCCTTTTTTAATATGTCGGCGGCAACGGTTAATTGTGCCGTATCATTTACCCCTGACACCTTAATTATCTTTGTTTCCATTAGTTTTCTTCATCCGCTTTGAGCATTTCGGCACGATAATAGGTTATGAGTGACTCAACAATCTCATCAATATCACCGTTTAAAATTTGCTCTATCTTATAAAGTGTTAAACCTATTCTATGGTCGGTAACCCTTCCCTGCGGATAGTTATAGGTTCTTATTCTTTCACTTCTGTCACCCGTACCAACCTGTTGTTTTCTATCAGATGCAATAGCATCATTTTGCTGCTGCATCATCATCTCATACAGGCGCGAACGCAAAACCTTCATTGCCTTATCCTTGTTTTTATGCTGACTGCGTTCATCCTGACACTCAACAACAAGTCCCGTTGGTATATGGGTTATACGAATTGCCGATTCGGTTTTGTTTACGTGCTGACCGCCCGCACCTCCTGCCCTATAAGTATCAATTTGCAAATCGGCGGGATTAACCTCAATTTCAACCTCTTCTGCTTCGGGAAGCACCGCTACCGTTACGGTTGAGGTGTGAATTCTGCCCTGTGTTTCGGTCTCGGGAACACGCTGTACACGGTGTACACCGCTTTCGTATTTTAGGCGAGAGTAAGCGCCCTCACCCTCTATCATAAAGCTTACTTCCTTATAGCCGCCAAGTTCGGTTTCGTTGGCGTTTATTATCTCGGTTTTCCAGCGTCTTGTTTCGGCATACATTGAGTACATACGCATAAGTACACCGGCAAAAAGCGCCGCTTCTTCACCACCTGCACCGCCGCGGATTTCAACAATAACGTTCTTGTCATCGTTAGGGTCACGGGGCAAAAGCAAAATTTTAAGTTCTTCGGAAACTATTTCAATCTGCTTCTTTGCTTCTTCAAGCTCTTCTTCAACCAGTTCTTTAAAATCTTTGTCAAGACCGCCCGCATCCAACATTTCGAGCGCTTCGCTTTCAGCTTTTACTGCCGCGCAGTATTCACGATATTTCTCCACTAAAGGAGTCAGTTCGCTATGCTCTTTCATAAGGCGTGTAAAGGTGGCGTTATCACTTGCAACATCAGGGCGTGTAAGCTCTACGCCTATTTGCTCATAGCGGTTTTCTACCGCAGACAATTTTTCAAACATTAAATATTCTCTCCATTAGAACTTATTATCTTTTTAACACTTTTTTCGGCAGCCTTTCTCGGAAGCATTACCTCGTGACCGCATCCGTTACAACAAAGCTTAAAGTCCATACCAATTCGTTTTACTGTAAAGGTATTGCTACCGCACGGATGACTTTTTTTCATTTGTACAACATCGCCCACATTAATATTCATAATACTTCTCAC
>JAZUSW010000170.1:0-3962 GCA_045606925.1 Acutalibacteraceae bacterium
GGTAAATTAAACCCCTATGTAACAGCCAAAGATATCAGCCTTGAAATACTTCGTATTTTGTCGGTTAAAGGTGGCGTTGGCGCAATAATAGAATGGGGCGGCGAGGGTATTAAAAACCTTACGGTTCCCGAACGCGCTACAATCACAAATATGGGCACCGAGCTTGGCGCTACAACCTCTATTTTTCCGTCGGATGAAATTACCCGTGAGTTTTTAAAGGCACAGGGTCGTGAAGAAGATTTTGTAGCTCTGTCGAGCGATGATGATGCCGTTTACGATAGAATTATAGATATCAATTTATCCGAACTTAAACCCTTAATTGCTTGTCCGCATAGCCCCGATAATGTAGTTACCGTTGAGTCATTAAAGGGCGTAAAGGTAGACCAGGTTTGTATTGGTTCTTGCACTAATTCTTCGCTTTTTGATATGCTCAAAGTAGCGGCCTTGCTTAAAGGCAAAATTATACCGCCGTCAGTTAGTCTTTCGGTTTCCCCCGGTTCTAAACAGGTGCTTACAATGCTTTCAAACTGTGGCGCATTGAGCGATATTTTGTCTTCCGGTGCACGACTTTTAGAGTGCGCTTGCGGTCCTTGTATAGGTATGGGCTTTTCGCCCAATTCAGCAGGTGTGTCTCTGCGTACCTTTAACCGCAACTTTGAGGGTAGAAGCGGTACGGCTGACGGTCAGGTTTACCTTGTTTCTCCCGAAACGGCCGTTGCAGCAGCCCTCACAGGTTATATTACCGACCCGAGATTACTGGGCTCTATGCCGAAAATAGATATGCCCAAGGAATTTCTTATTGATGACGGCGCAATAGTTCCGCCCGCTACCGAGCAAGAGGCGGCGAGCTTAGAAATTTTACGCGGTCCAAATATTAAAAAATTCCCTGATAGCTTCCCACAGGAAGATACATTATCAGCACCCCTTATTTTAAAGGTTGGCGATAATATAACCACCGACCATATTATGCCGGCAGGCGCTAAGATATTGCCTTACCGCTCAAATATTCCACACCTGTCGCAGTTCTGCTTCGCGGTTTGCGATACCACATTTGCCGAACGCGCCAAAGCGGCAGGTAAGAGCATTATTGTTGGCGGCTCAAACTACGGTCAGGGTTCTTCCCGTGAACACGCGGCTTTAGTTCCGCTTTACTTGGGCGTACGAGCCGTTATTACCAAAAGCTTCGCGCGTATCCACGTTGCCAACCTTATAAATGCGGGTATTATGCCCTTAACCTTTAAAAATCCCGATGATTACGATAAGTTAAATCAGGGTGATGCACTCGAACTTAACAATGTTTATGCGGGTATGGATAGCGGAGAAATTATTTTAACAAATAAAACAACGGGCGAAAATTACACACTTTGCTGTAACTTTACCGAAAGGCAAAAGGCAATACTCAAAGCGGGTAGTCTTTTGCAGTATACTAAGGAGAATTCATAAATGGAAAAATACATAGATAATGCCGTAGAGCAGTTCAGAGTATTGCTTAACGAACAGTTAAAGCGTGTAGAAATAATGGAAAAAGGCGCCGCCGCTAAGGATTACAGTAAGGTACAAAAAATAGTTATCGGTATTGTGGGCGGCGATGGCATAGGTCCGATAATCGTTAATGAGGCAAAGCGTTTAATTGAGTTTTTACTTCAAGATGAAGTAAAGTCAGGTCGCGTAGAATTTAATGTAATTGACGGTTTAACTATTGAAAACCGTTTAAGCGTTGGCAAACCTATTCCCGATGATGTGCTCGCCGAGATTAAGAAATGCGACGTGCTGCTTAAAGGCCCCACAACCACCCCAAAAGGCGGCACAATGGAGAGTGCTAACGTAGCACTCCGCCGTGAGCTTGATTTGTACGCCAACGTGCGCCCCGTATGTGTGCCCGAGAAAAATATCGACTGGATTTTCTATCGCGAAAATACCGAGGGCGAGTATGTTTTGGGCTCTCGCGGTGTAGAATTACCCGAAAAACTGGCGGTTGACTTTAAGGTTACCACAAATGCGGGTACATACCGTATTGCTAAGGCGGCTTTTGATTATGCCCGTCAAAACGGCAAAACAAATGTGGCTATCGTTACAAAAGCAAATATTATGAAGAAAACCGATGGCAAATTTACCGAAATTTGCCACAAGGTTGCCGAAAACTATCCCGAAATTGTGGCGGAAGACTGGTATATCGATATTATGACCGCCAACCTCGTAAATGAGGCAATCCGCGATAAGTTTCAGGTATTTGTGTTGCCTAACCTTTACGGCGATATTATTACCGATGAGGCAGCGCAAATCCAGGGCGGTGTAGGTACGGCAGGAAGTGCTAATATCGGCGATAATTACGCTATGTTCGAGGCAATTCACGGCTCGGCACCGCGTATGATTGAAGAAGGCATAGGAGATTATGCCAACCCGTCAAGTATATTCAAAGCGACCGAAATGTTGCTTCGCCATATAGGATTTACTAATAAGGCGGAAAAATTAGCGGCAGCTATGAGCATTTGTAACGAAACCGAGAAAAAGGTAATTGTTACGGGCAATACTGACGGCGCAACCTGTAAAGAATTTTCCGATTATCTTATGGATACAATTAAAAATATCTAACCCAAAAGCCGACATTTTAAATGTCGGCTTTTGTTGACTTTTAGTGCAAAAAAAGTTATAATAAATTGATTAAGTATGTTTAGAAAGAAGTCTAATTTATGGCAATTACATCTATGGAAAAATTAAGGAATATCGCAATTATCGCCCACGTTGACCACGGCAAAACAACCTTGGTTGACCAGCTACTCAAACAAAGCGGCACCTTCCGTGTAAACGAGCAGGTGGACGAGCGAGTTATGGACTCAAATGACCTTGAGCGTGAGCGCGGTATAACCATACTTTCAAAAACAACAAGCGTTATGTACAAGGATATAAAAATCAACATCGTTGATACCCCCGGTCACGCCGATTTCGGTGGCGAGGTTGAGCGTATTTTAATGATGGTAGACGGTGTTTTACTGCTTGTTGATGCCTTTGAGGGCTGTATGCCCCAAACCCGTTTTGTGCTAAAAAAGGCGTTGGCGCTCGGTAAAAAAGCAATAGTTGTTGTTAATAAAATTGATAGACCAATGGCAAGACCCACCGAAGTAATTGATGAAGTGCTTGATTTGTTTATAGAACTCGGCGCGGATGACGACCAAATTGAATTTCCCGTTGTATATGCATCGGGACGCGACGGTTATGCCTCGCTCGATGCCGATAATTTAGGCACCGACTTACAGCCGCTTTTTGAAGCAATCGTTAACGAGATTGAAGCGCCAAAGGGCGATACCGCCGCACCGCTTCAGGTACTGTTTTCTAATATCGAATATGATGATTATATTGGTAGAATAGGTGTTGGCAGGGTTGTGCGCGGCACCATCAAAAACGGTCAGAGCGCAGTGCTTTGTCATAGTGACGGTACAACCACAAATGTTAGAATCTCAAAACTCTTTATGATTAACGGACTCAAAAGAGAAGAGGTTGATACTGCAACGGTTGGCGATTTGATACAAATTGCAGGTATTAGTGAGCTTAATATCGGCGAAACCTTGTGTGTAGCCGACTGTATCGAGCCGTTACCCTTTGTAAAAATCGATGAGCCGACTTTATCTATGAACTTTATGGTAAATAACTCTCCCTTTGCAGGTAAAGAAGGCAAGTTTGTAACTTCCCGTAACATACGCGACCGCCTGTTTAAAGAAGTTGAAACCAACGTAAGTCTCCGTGTTGAAGAAACCGATTCGGCAGACACCTTTAAAGTATCGGGTAGGGGAGAATTGCATTTATCAATTCTTATCGAAACGATGCGCCGTCAGGGTTATGAGTTTCAGGTGTCACCCCCAAGCGTTATTTATAAACGCGATAAGGACGGCAAACTTTTAGAACCGATTGAACTGTTGATGATAGAAGTCCCCGAAGAATATGTAGGTGCGGTTATGGAGCGCTTG
>JAZUSW010000171.1:0-9679 GCA_045606925.1 Acutalibacteraceae bacterium
GTGGAGAAATTGTAAGTGCATAAGAATAGCCCTTATTTGTAACGAGCTTTTCTTTTACTGCTATCTTAATATCTGCAGGAGCAGATGCCTTTTCATCAGCTGAAAGAGCGAATGGACGAATTGTAGCATGAGGACAAACAAATGCGCACTTGTTACAACCGATACAGGTTTCGTTGTTCCACTCAGGTACCATAACGGCAACGCCGCGTTTATCATAAGCCGATGCGCCCTGCTCGAACGAACCGTCAGCGTGGTCAATAAATGCAGATACCGGTAAGGAATCACCATCCATAAGACCAACCGGCTTCATAATACCGTCTACCATCTTAACAAGTTTAGCAGGACCGTTTTCTACTACTGCATCCTTGCTGTCGGTAGCTGTTGCCCAGTCAGCAGGAACATCAATCTTAACAAATGCTGTAGCACCTGCATCGATTGCCTTCTCGTTCATTTCAACGATTTCTTTACCCTTCTTCATAAATTTCTGGGCTTTTTCTTTCATATAGCCGATAGCGTCTTCTGCGGGAAGAACCTTAGAAAGAGCAAAGAATGCAGACTGAAGAACGGTATTTGTACGTTTGCCAAGGCCGATTTCGGCTGCTAAGTCAATAGCGTTAACTGTGTAGAGTTGGATATTGTTGTTAGCAATATATCTCTTGGCTTCAGCAGGCATATGCTCATTAAGTTCTTCAGCAGACCACTGGCAGTTGATTAAATATACACCGCCGGGCTTAACATCGTTAACCATCTTGTAACCCTTGATTACATATGAGGGGTTGTGACAAGCAACGAAGTCAGCTTTATTGATGTAGTACGGGCTCTTGATGGGCTTATCACCAAAGCGCAAGTGAGAAATGGTGATACCGCCGGTCTTCTTAGAGTCGTACTGGAAGTATGCCTGAACATATTTGTCGGTATGGTCACCGATAATCTTGATAGAGTCTTTGTTAGCACCAACGGTACCGTCACCGCCAAGACCCCAGAATTTGCACTCGATTGTGCCTTCAGCGGCAGTGTTGGGTGCAGCTTCTTCCGAGAGAGAAAGATTTGTAACATCGTCTACGATACCAAGTGTAAAGTAGGGCTTCGGAGCATCCTTGGAAAGCTCGTTATAAATAGCGAAGATGCTTGAAGGCGGAGTATCCTTAGAACCAAGACCGTATCTACCGCCGATAACGGTATCAATCTTGCGGCCTTCGGCAGCCAATGCAGCAACAACATCAAGGTAAAGCGGCTCGCCCAATGAACCGGGTTCCTTAGTTCTGTCAAGAACAGCAATTTTCTTAACAGTTTCAGGAATAGCTGCTACCAAGTGTTTAGCAGAGAAAGGACGGTAAAGGCGAACCTTTACAAGACCAACCTTCTCGCCGTTTGCTACCATATAATCGATAACCTCTTCTGCAACGTCACAGATAGAGCCCATAGCGATGATAACCTTTTCAGCATCAGGTGCGCCATAGTAGTTAAAGAGTTTATAGTCAGTGCCGATTTTAGCATTAACCTTGTCCATATATTCTTCAACAATAGCGGGAACTGCATCATAGTACTTGTTGCAGGCCTCTCTGTGCTGGAAGAAGGTATCGCCGTTCTCGTGAGAACCGCGCATTACAGGACGCTCGGGGTTAAGAGCGCGTTTGCGGAATGCATCAACTGCATCCATATCGCACATTTCTTTAAGATCATCAAAATCCCAAACCTGAATTTTTTGAATTTCGTGGGAAGTACGGAAACCGTCAAAGAAGTTAAGGAAGGGAACGCGGCTCTTAATAGTTGCCAAGTGAGCAACTGCGCCAAGGTCCATAACTTCTTGTGTGTTTGTCTCAGCGAGCATTGCAAAACCTGTCTGGCGGCAGGCATAAACGTCAGAATGGTCGCCGAAAATGTTAAGAGCGTGAGAAGCTACGCAACGAGCTGATACGTGGAATACGCACGGAAGCAACTCACCTGCTATTTTATACATATTGGGTATCATGAGTAAGAGACCCTGTGAAGCGGTATAGGTTGTTGTGAGCGCACCAGCAGCGAGTGAGCCGTGAACAGTACCCGAAGCACCAGCTTCTGACTGCATCTCAACTACATTTACTGTTGTGCCAAAAATGTTTTTGAGTCCCTGAGCAGACCATTGGTCAACATAGTCAGCCATAGGACTGGACGGAGTAATCGGATAAATACCCGCTACTTCGGTAAACGCATAAGATACGTGAGCCGCAGCATTGTTACCGTCCATGGTTTTGAACTTTCTTGCCATTGGAAATTCCTCCTTGAAAATATTAAAAAGTTTATTTTGAAAACAAAATTAATTCCCAAAAAATTTAGTTTCCATACATAATATATAATACTACTTCTCTGCCGATAAGTAAATAGGTAAATTCCAACTTTTTTAAGTTTTTTGTTAAAAAAATATCAAATATGGCAAAATTATTGACTTTTGGGGCAAAAGACTGTATTATGGATATAAATATATTTTGAAATGGAGACTTGTAAAAAATGGACGGCGACCCCGGGAATTTAATTTTAAAGCTTTTACTTTTACTATTCCTTATTCTTGTAAATGCATTTTTCGCAATGAGCGAAATTGCCATTATAACACTAAACGATGTTAAACTTCAGCGTATGGCTGAAGAAGGCGACAAAAAAGCGATACAAATTTTAAAGCTTACTCAAAACCCTTCAAACTTTTTATCAACCATACAAATTTGCATAACTTTGGCGGGATTTTTGACATCCGCTGCGGCTGCCGAAAGCTTTGCGGACGGCATTGCTGACTTTTTTGCGGAGCTTATGAATTTAGCATCCACTCCCGTTTGGCTTTCCACCGCATCTCTTATACTTATAACTCTTGTTATCTCGTTCTTTTCGTTGGTGCTTGGCGAATTGGCGCCCAAGCGCATCGCAATGCAAAAATATGAATCTATATCATTTAAAATAGTTGGCGTGCTCGCCTTTTTCAGCGGTATGTTTAAACCGTTTGTTAAGGTGCTCTCCTTTTCTACCAATTTGGTTGTCCGTTTGCTTGGTTTTGACCCGAATGCGAGTGAAGAAGAGGTTACCGAAGAAGAAATCCGTATGCTTGTTGATGCGGGTGAAGAAAAAGGCGTTATAGAAGAAAGTCAAAAAGAGATGATTAACAATATCTTTGAATTTGACGATATTGTCGCCGCCGATGTTATGACCCACCGCACCGATATTGAAGCGGTTGAGATAACAGATGACATTTCGGAAATTATTGAAAAAACGCTTGAAGCCGGATATTCGCGTATCCCTGTATACGAAGAAGACCTTGACAATATTAAAGGTATTGTTTACGTTAAAGACCTGCTTAAATATGTTGGCAAAAATGTACCTAAGAACTTTAAAATTTCACACATTATGCGTGAAGCGTTCTTCTTCCCCGAATCTAAAAAGTGCCGCGATTTGTTTAATGAAATGACCGAGAAGCATTTGCAAATGGTATTTGTTTGTGATGAGTACGGCGGCATAGCAGGTATTGTTACGATGGAAGATTTGCTTGAATCTATCGTTGGCAATATGCAGGATGAGTACGATAACGAAGAAGAAGAAATCGAGCAGGTTAACGAAACAACCTTCAGCTTGGACGGTACAACCGATATTGAAGAGGTTGAGGAAATTCTCGGCACCAAGTTCCCCGAGGGTGAATACGATACAATCGGCGGTCTTATTATGGCAGAACTCGGTCGTATCCCCGGTGAAGATGAAAACCCCACAGTTGAGTTGCTCGGTTACAGATTTACGGTGGAAGAGGTTGAGGAACGCCGAATTACCAGAATCACCGCTGAAAGATTACCCGAAACAGAAGAAAAAGAAGATTAATTAAAACCGCCGGAAAATTTTCGGCGGTTTTTTGTCACATTTTTACATTGTTTTTCGTTACATTAACAGAAGCGGTTAAAACTGGTTCTAAGGGGAGGAGGAAACGTAATGAATAAACTTTTTCAAAATGAAATGAGTGAAAAAGCCATACGCGACATTGCTGGCGGCGATATGTCCGGGCTTAATATTCTTTACGAAAACTTCGCCCGACTTTTATTCTCGGTAGCTTACACGACAACCGGTAGCCGTGAAACCGCCGAGGATGTCCTGCAGGACACATTTTTAAAAGTGGCGGAAAATGCCGCTTCCTATAAGCACCGTGAAAACGGCAGTGTTAAGGCGTGGATGGTTACAATATGCCGCAATTTATCGCTTGATTATTTGCGAAAAACCGTGCCGACAGTAGAAATATACGATAATCTACATACAAAAGACACCGCCGCCTATATTGACAGCGATTTGGCATTTTTTGAGCTGCTATCCCCACTTGACAACGAGGAAAAGGAAATTATTATCCTTAAACTGTATTCGGGATTCCGCCACACCGAAATAGCAAAAATTTTAAATTTACCGCCGCAAAACATACGGCAAAAATATAAACGCGCCGTAGATAAACTAAAAAAATCAAACAAAAAGGAGGCATAAGTTATGAAAATAGCTTTTATTAAAAAGCAGCTTGTAAATGGTATAGATAACATAAATATACCGCAAAAAGAGCAACTGCTACCCGCCGCCGCCTTTGAAAAATCAACAAACCGTAAACCCCGAATTTATTACAAAAAAATAGCCACCGCCGCAGCGGCATTGGTGGTTATAGTATCGGTAATTTTAGGAGTTAACAGTATCAATTTTAATGGTGTAACACCCACACCGCCCGTTGACACAAGACCTGTGATTTATGCTACGGGTACTGATAAATTTACAAGTATAGATATTGATTCTTCGCTATACGAATGGGCAAACGGAATTTCCGAGCTTTTAAAGCAAAAAATGGAGGAATATGAAGGTCAGGATGTATTATTCTCGGTATACGTGCGTTTCCCAAAAATTTATGAATATAATGATGGCTTTGTAAGAAGCGATGAGTTGTCAAAAAAATTCGATGAGGTCAATGCCAAAATAGAACCAATTGAAAACAAAATTTTGCAACTGCAAAAAATCTATCCTTATCGCAGTTTTGACACAAGCATAATACCCATATTAAAAGAAATGACCGAAGAGGAAAAACAACGGCTATATCCCCATCTTGATGATTTAACCGAAGAGGAAATAAAAAGCATAAAAAAACAAATTGATGATTTGTGCGATGAATTAGACCCTTTGTTAGAAGAACGCTTTGACTATTTTCACGAAGAATATATAGAGGAGAACGAACATTTTAATAAGAACTGGCAAAAAGAAATAGAAAGCGTAAAACAAATAGTAGGTAGCGATAATTTCAATAAGAAGTTTTCGGGACACTCCGAAATTTATCAAAACTCACTTAATGATGCATATGTTATGAAACTCACGGCAGATATGATAAACCTGCTATCAGAGCGCGGCACTACCGATATATATTTGGCATTACCTGAACGCACAGGTGAATACAGCAAAAAAATAAGCGATACTCTCACATATTATTTAGAGCAAATGGATGATGATGACACAATAGAAATTGCGGCAGTGAGTACGATTGATAAAGCTAGTCAGTATGCGTGGGCCCAAAATCTTACACGTAACGAATTTTATAATGAAGAGAACTTTAAAGCTTGGCCGTTCAAAGCACCGACAGAAAGTTTTACCTATACGGAATTTAATAAAATAATCGACAATTATATTAACGAAATAATGGTGCGTAACAATATAGCAGATAAACGCATAATCCACGAAAACTTACCTTGGCTTGGTATTGAAAAACTGTCTTGGTATAAAGATGATATTCTTGTAATGGCGCCTAGCGAAAGTGGTCATTATATTACCGCCGGATTTAATGCGCGATTAACAAAAGCCGAAATTCTCTCTTTAGTTGATGAAGAAGAAATCAAAACCTTGTATTTTGTTGGTGATATTGATTCATCGTTGCCTAGCGCTGAGCATAATCAATAATATTTATTATGATTTACAATCAAGGGAGGGTTTTGAAATGGTTTTATAAATTCATACCACAAATAAAACATTTTGAACAAGTTCATTATTAAGGAGGTTTAATATGAAAAAGCGTATATTAATATCAATCGTTGCCATAGCACTATGTTTTGTGATTTGTTTGGTGACTACTGCCAGCACACCAGTGTCTGCATCGGGGGCATTTATCGATGAAAACTTAAAATCCGTTATGGAAAACGCTTCCGATAACGAATTGATACCTGTGGATATTTGGATTACTGAAATAGATACTAATGATGTAGAAAACGCTGTAATGAAAAAAGCGGGAAATACAAAAGAATCTCTTTTAAATGCAAAATCGGCGACCCACTCGCAAGTTGATGCGTATATCGAAGCGGAACGTAAAATATACGCTGAAATGCAAAGTGAAAATTCTCAAACCTTTTTAAATAAATATAACACTATTTTTAACTCTCGTGGAGCATCTAAAGAAAAATTAATTTATGTTAGCAAATATGCTCCTGTAATAAGTGCTAAATTAACAACTACGGAAATAAAACAATTATCAAAAGATTCATCCGTAGAATCTATTTATTATATACCTAATACTATTGATGAAAACTGTTCAAATATTAGTTTCCCTTTGGTTAACGCAACCTATGTGAGAGATACCCTGGGTTATTCGGGTTCGGGAATTAAAATAGGTATGATTGAAAGAGCAATGCCAAATAAAAACGCCAGCTACTTTACCGCCTCCAATATTATACTTGACCCAAACGCTGAACAAAGTTCCAATGCAGATCATAAAGCGCATGCTAACTTAGTTGCATCCATTATGGTAGCGAAAGCAACAACTTCTGATGGTATAACATATAAGGGCATTACACCAAATGCAAAATTGTATGCAACTTGTTATGATGGTAGCGTCGCCCAACGTCAAGCACGCATAGAATGGTTGTTATCGCAAGGGGTTCATGTAATAAATATGAGTGCTGGTGGAAGCGCAACTGGAACTTATTCTTCAAACGAACAATGGTTAGACCATATTGCATTAAACCATAGTGTACATTTTGTAAAATCTGCTGGGAACAGTAGCGGAAACATAACCAGTCCTGGTATGGCATATAATATAATTACTGTCGGCAATTTAAATGATAAGGGAACTTCTACACAATCAGATGATGTGATTGCTGACGATTCGTCCTATATTGAAGCTAATGGATATGCTAACAAACCCGACATTGTAGCACCAGGCACCAGTATAACTACTGCTGCAGGTACGGACGGCGGAACGAGCTTTGCCGCACCTCATGTTACCGCAATCATTGCTCAACTTTGCCAAGCTGATCCCGCTTTAAAAACCAAACAAGATGCTGTGAAGGCAATACTGACTGCGTCTGTTAAACATAGTGTCCATGCATACAGCTGGCAAAGTACTAATTTTAATAGGTATGGCGCAGGTTTGGTTGATGCTCAAGCTTCTATGTATACTATAACCGAAGGACGGTATGTATCTTCCGCATTTGCCGCAAATGCAGCCAACGGTTCCTCAAAGAGGTATACATTTACTGTAACAAATGATACAAAAATTCGTATTTCATTAGCATGGTTAAAATACGCCACTATATCCGGCAATCATTTAACTAGTACTCCTTCCTTGGCAAGCTTAGCAAACCTTGATTTGCACGTTTATAACTCAAATAATGTAGAGGTTGGTTATTCTCGCTCCACTGTAAACAATGTGGAAATAGTACAACTTAATAATCCTCCAGCAGGTACATATACTATTGAGGTAAGACTAAACACGACCTCTCCAAACACGATATATTTTGGTCTTGCTTGGTGGTAATATCTTTTATCCATATATCCCCTAAAAACAGCCGCCGCACTGATTAGTGCGGCGGTTGTTTTAGTTGTGCTTATTGCCGAGTTTCAGTTTTAACTCAGCTATTTTTTCGTTTGTGGGTTCGGGTAAATTGCCAAACGGAAAATCAATTTTTAAAGCATCGTATTTAGTCTGGCACACTTTACGGAAAGGCAACAATTCTATTTTATCAATACAATTATACTTTTTTGCCGTTTGCTTTAAAAATTCTATATTGTCGGTATTGTCATTTATGGTTGGTATTATTACTTGTCGGATGGTTGTAGGTATTTTTTGCTCGTTTGAATACTGCAAAAATTCCATTACCTTATCTAAAGTGCAACCTACATTTTGCTCGTACAGTTCATTTGACATATACTTTATATCGAGCAAAACGCGGTCGGTAACGTTAAGCAGTTTTTTAACGTTTTCGTTTAAGATACTGCCCGACGTATCAAGGCAGGTGTTTATGCCGCTATTTTTACAAATCGAAAATAATTCGGTGCAAAATTCGGCTTGTAAGAGCGGCTCGCCGCCCGAAATGGTTATACCGCCGTTTTCTCCAAAATACTCGCGAAAACGCGTTACTTTATCAAATATTTCGGCAGCGGTATACTCGGTACCGCCCGATAAATCCCAAGTATCAGGGTTATGGCAGCATTTACACCGTAAATTACATCCCTGCATAAACACAACGTAGCGGACACCGGGGCCGTCCAATGTACCGAGTGACTGCAAAGAGTGTACACGCCCCACCATTTTACATTACCTCGTGGAAGGTACGGCTTATAACTTCCCTTTGTTGCTCGCGCGATAGCTTATTAAAGTTTACGGCATAACCCGATACACGAATGGTTAAGTTCGGATAATCCTCGGGGTTTTCATACGCCTTCATAAGTGTTTCGCGGTTAAGTACATTTATATTGATATGGTGAGCGCGTTTTTTAAAGTAACCGTCAAGAATAGCAACCAGATTATCAATGCGCTCGTTTTCGGTTTTGCCGAGTGTTTCGGGGGTAATTGAGAAGGTGTTTGAAATACCGTCACGGCAGTCGTCATAGCTTAGCTTCGCAACCGAGTTAAGTGACGCCAAGGCGCCGTTTTCTTCCCTATTATGCATTGGGTTAGCACCGGGTGCAAAGGGTGCGAAAGCGTGGCGGCCATCGGGTGTAGCGCCCGTGTTTTTACCGTACATAACATTTGATGTGATGGTAAGCACCGAAAGAGTATGCTCGGCGCCCTTATAGGTAGGTGTTTTGCGAAGCTCGGTTATAACCCTATGTGTCATATCACGGGCTATCAAATCCACCCTATCATCATCGTTGCCGTATTTTGGGAAATCGCCAACGGTTTCAAACTCAATAATATATCCATCCTGATTTTTTATGGGAGTAACGGACGCGTACTTTACAGCACTTAGTGAATCGGCAACAACCGAGAGTCCCGCAATACCAAATGCCATAAAGCGACCAACATTAGTATCGTGCAATGCCATCTGGATTTTTTCGTATGCATATTTATCGTGCATATAGTGGATAACATTCATTGTATTTACATAGAGTTTGCTTATCCACTCTATATAGATTTGGAAGCGCTTTTCGACCTCATCAAAATCGAGTTTATCCATAACGGGAAGTTGAGGGCCTATATGCATACCGCTTGTGGTATCATAGCCGCCGTTAATAGCGATAAGCAAAAGCTTTGCCAAATTACAACGGGCGCCGAAAAACTGCATTTGTTTGCCGGTTTTCATAGCCGATACACAACAGGCAATCGCATAATCATCGCCGTAAATTCCGCGCATTAAATCATCATTTTCATACTGTATTGAATCGGTCTCGGCAGAAACACGGGAAGTCGGAGGCCAAGCGGTCTTAGGAAGACAATTTTCATTTT
>JAZUSW010000172.1:0-2806 GCA_045606925.1 Acutalibacteraceae bacterium
TTGAACCTAAAATAATAAGTTCCTTCATTTTTATTCCCCTTAAAATATGTTAAGCAACAGTATAAAAACAGGCGCTATTAAAAGTATACTGTCAAATCTATCAGTTATACCGCCGTGACCCGGAATTAAATTGCCGTAATCCTTTATATCGGCATTTCTTTTAATAGTTGATGCAAATAAATCGCCTATCATACCAACAACGCAAAGAACGGGGGTCATAATAACAAGCGGTAACATATTTTGAGTAATACCAAAGCACAAGCACAAAACAACGGTTACTATGAGAGAAGATAATATACCGCCAACGGCACCTTCAATTGTTTTTTTAGGGCTGATTTTCTCGCACAACTTATGTTTGCCCATTGTAACACCCACAAAATAAGCACCGCAGTCGCACACAGCCGAAAAGTTAAGCAGGAATAACAAATATATAAGACCGCGTTCAAGCAAAGCATAAACACAGTAAAAGGCGAAGCTTAAAACTATGGGTAAAACAACCGAAGAAAAAATTTCACTGTTGGTTATTTCGCCGTAGTGGAACAAGGTTAGCACTGCAATTGACAAAACACAAACAATGGACAAATAAACCGATAGCGCAGGGTACAAACAAAGCAATGCAAATTGCAGTCCTGCCCATACACTTGATACCAAAACAAATACAGATTTATTTATAAGTTTTGCATTTTTTCCTATTTCATATGTAGCTGTTGCCGCTGCCAATCCTAACACCAAAATCAATAAATACGGAAAATCCAGCAACAAATGCACACAAACCAGTGCCGCCACAATCAATATAATTACAGCGCCAGAAATAATTCTTGTCAACATTTATACCCCTCCAAAACGGCGATTCCTTTTGTTATAATCGGCGATTGCCCTTTCCAAATCCTGTGGCTTAAAATCGGGCCATAAAACATCCGAAAACCACAGTTCAGAATATGCCGACTGCCATATAAGATAGTTAGATAGGCGCTGTTCACCACTCGGTCTTATGACTAAGTCGGGGTCGGGATAATAATTTGTATATAAATGCTCTGATATTGTTTCTTCGGTAATTTCTTCGGGATTTATGCCTTTTTTTGCAATTTCCTTTACCGCATGAACAATCTCATCCCTACCGCCGTAGTTAACTGCAAGGTAGCAACAAAGTCCCGTAGCATTTTTAGAATCATCCTCGGCAGTAGCCATCAATTCCTTAATATCATCGGGCAACACCGTTCTATCACCAATAAATTTGAGCATTATGTTTTCTTTAATATAATTTTTTGAATCCTTCAGATAATCGCGTAAAATATTCATAATGCCCTCAACCTCATCAGCAGGGCGTTTCCAGTTTTCAGTTGAAAAGGCGTAAACGGTTAGATGTTTAACGCCGATTTTATTGCAATATCTTGCAATATTCTTAAAGGTTTTTGAACCTGCTGCGTGACCGGCATTGCGCGGTAAACCGCGTTTTTTAGCCCATCTGCCATTTCCATCCATTATAATTGCTATGTGACAGGGCACTTTTCTGTCTAAGGGCGCTTTCTTTTTAAAAAACATATTTGTACCTTTCAAAAATCCACCAGGGGACACCTGATGGATTTTTTAAAATAAGATTTTAGATTTCAAGAATCTCTTTTTCCTTCAAAACTGCTAAATCATCAATCTCTTTGCAATTCTTATCGGTAAGATTTTGAATCTTCTTTTCGCCGTTTTGTTGGTCATCTTCGGTGATTTCGGAATTCTTTTTCATCGCTTTGAGTTTCTCGATAGCATCGCGGCGTGTGTTACGAACGGCAACCTTGCTATCTTCCGACATTTTACGAACATCCTTTACAATTTCTTTTCTGCGTTCTTCTGTAAGCGGCGGAAAAACAAGGCGGATAACTCTACCGTCATTTTGGGGATTGATGCCAATATCTGCTACCTGAATTGCCTTTTCGATAGGTTTAAGAGTTGTAGCATCCCAGGGCTGTATCTGCAACATTCTCGGTTCGGGCACCGAAATAGCAGCCATTTGCTGAATCGGTGTTGGAACACCGTAATAATCAACCGTAATTCTATCAAGAACAGCGGGAGAAGCGCGACCTACACGAACTGCTTTATAATCGCGGTCAAGCGCATCCAAAGTTTTCATCATTTTTTCTTCTGCATTGTTAATAACAGTATTCATACCTTACCTCCGAAGATTATTTAACTATTGTACCGATGGTTTCACCCTGCATTGCCCTAACGATGTTATCGGGTTCATCAAGATTAAACACAAGAATCGGAATATTATTATCCATACAAAGCGAAGCCGCAGTGCTATCCATAACGTGAAGTCCTTTATTAAGCACATCTATGTGGGAGAGTGTGTCGAACTTTTTGGCATTGGGATTCTTCTTGGGGTCACTATCATAAACGCCATCTACATTGGTTGCTTTAAAAATAATATCGGCGCCGATTTCGGCCGCGCGAAGTGCCGCACCTGTATCGGTTGAGAAAAAGGGATTGCCCGTACCGCAACCGAACACAACCACTCTACCCTTTTCGAGATGCCTTACGGCTTTGTTTCTGATATAAGGTTCGGCAATTTGGCGCATTTCAATAGCTGTTTCAACACGGGCGGTAAGACCCACCTGTTCAAGACCATCCGCCAGACCTAACGCATTTATAACGGTTGCAAGCATACCCATATGGTCTGCACGTGTACGGTCCATCTTTCCGCTTGAACGACCCCGCCAGAAGTTACCGCCGCCTACAACGAGTGCTATTTGAACACCCATATCGGCACATTTTTTTAAACTCTCGCAAACCGATAAAACCTTATCAAAATCGATAC
>JAZUSW010000173.1:0-10403 GCA_045606925.1 Acutalibacteraceae bacterium
CTTTCAATTCTACAAGATTTTTTTCGTTTTTCATTTAAGCATCCCCCTTTGCGGACACATAGTCCCGCCAAAGCTTTTCAGCCCTGCGCGATACCTGTAAAATCTCTAATAACGGCCTCCGCAAAGAGTTTTATAATCAAAATAGTGATTAGCCGTTATCTTGAAATTACATTCAACACAGATGCTATAAAAATTTATAGTTAATATAGAACAAAATTCCGTAAAAGTCAACACTTTTTTTGAAAAAATGAGCGTATTTTCCAATCATTTCGATGTTTTTAAAATTAAACTCTTAAATACTCGTTTTTTCTATGTTTATCTCGCAAAAACTCATTTTGTTCATATTTGAAAATTTTTGGTAAATTTAATAAAATATTTTATATAAATATTGCCGTTATAAAAATATTATGTTATAATATCTTGAATAACTGTGTTGTGGGGTGGTAGGGTTGACAGTTTTAGGTATTGACCCAGGATATGCTATTGTGGGTTACGGTGTGATTAATTATAATAATTTGCGTTTTAGACCTGTTGAATACGGTGCTATCACAACACCTGCAAAGACTTTGTTTACCGACCGCCTTAAACGCATTTTTGACAGCGTTACGCTTGTTATTGAAAAATATAATCCGGATGCTTTGTCAATAGAAAAACTGTTTTTTAACACAAACTCAACAACCGCGATTGATGTAGCACAGGCAAGGGGTGTTATTTTACTTGCCGCAACTCTAAAAGGTATACCTGTTTTTGAGTATACACCTTTACAGGTTAAACAAGCAGTTACCGGTTATGGTCGCGCCGAAAAAAAACAGGTGCAGGATATGGTTAAGCACATTTTAAAATTGCAGAGTGTACCAAAACCCGATGATACCGCAGATGCCTTGGCAATAGCAATATGCCATGCACATTATGCGGCTTCATCATACGGAAAAATTAATTCGGAGGGTAGAATATGATTAGTTCTTTAAGAGGCAGACTGATTTATTCCGATAAAGATATTGCTGTTGTAGAATGCGGCGGCGTTGGACTAAGATGTAATATTGGTTTCACTACTTATTCAAAGCTACCGCCTGTAAACAGTGAACTGTTTTTACATACATATATGTCGGTTAAAGAAGATTCTATTGATTTGTATGGATTCTTGGGTGTTGATGAGTTGGAGTGCTTTAAAAAACTAATTTCCGTAAGTGGCGTTGGGCCTAAGATGGGTATTGCCTTGCTTTCGGAATTTACTCCCGATAAGATTATGTTATATATTGCTACGGGGGATTCCAAATCACTTACCGCTGCATCGGGCGTTGGCAACAAATTGGCGCAAAGAATTGTACTCGAATTAAAAGACAAAGCATCTTCGGTTGATTTGAGCGGTAATAATAATATCGGCGCCATTAATTACGTAATTGAAAATAGTAGCTCGAAAGAAGCTGTTGCGGCGCTCACAACTCTCGGCTTCTCACAAAGCGAAGCAACAGTAACAGTTAGCCGTTTAGACCAAACACTTTCCACCGAAGATATGATTAAAGCGGCACTCAAAGAACTATCAAGGAGGGTATAACAAATGGATGATTTGGATTTTGAAAACAGGATAGTCGCACCCGAATTTTCAGCAGATGATAACGATGTTGAAAATTCATTACGCCCTCGCTCTCTTGATGAATATATCGGTCAATCTAAGGTGAAAGAAAATCTTTCTATCTATATTAAAGCTGCGTTAATGCGTAAAGAGTCATTGGACCACGTTTTACTTTACGGTCCTCCCGGACTTGGTAAGACAACACTTTCGGGCATTATTGCAAGGGAGATGGGTGTTAATTGTCGTGTTACATCGGGACCTGCTATTGAGAAGCAGGGGGATTTGGTGGCGATTCTTACCAACCTTAATGAAGGCGACGTGCTGTTTATTGATGAAATACACCGTTTATCCCGTAGCGTAGAAGAAATATTATATCCTGCTATGGAAGATTTTTCCGTGGATATTATCATCGGTAAGGGCCCATCAGCCCGTTCAATTCGACTTGATTTACCGCATTTTACACTTGTAGGCGCAACAACACGCTCGGGTCAGCTTACTGCACCGCTTCGTGATAGATTTGGCGTTTTATTACGCTTGGAGTTATACACCCCCGAAGAATTGGCGCTTATTGTTAAACGCTCGGCGGGGATATTAGGTATAGAAATTGATAATGACGGTGCGCTTGAAATTGCATCTCGTTCCCGTGGTACGCCGCGTATAGCCAACCGTTTATTAAAGCGTGTGCGTGATATAGCACAAATAGAATATGATAGTGTCATTAGCGAAAAAGTGGCTCGTGCGGCACTTGAGCGTTTTGAAATCGATGAATTGGGTCTTGATGAATTTGACCGCAAAATGTTAAGCACTATAATAAGCGTTTACGGTGGCGGTCCTGTAGGTCTTGATACCTTGGCGGCTGCTCTTGGCGAAGAAAGTATTACCATCGAAGATGTGTATGAACCGTATTTGATGCAGATAGGATTTTTATCAAGAACTTCGCGCGGTCGATGTGTGACACCTGCAGCTTATGAACATTTAGGACTTGATGTACCTAATGGTAGCGGTGGTTTACAACAAAAACTTCTTTAAAGGATATTAGTATGCGATTTGTTGAAGATTTCTTAGATTATGAATTAATAGATGCCGATGATGGCGAACGTTTAGAGCGATGGGGTAACATTATTCTTATTCGACCTGACCCCACTATCATGTGGCAAACCGGCAGGAAGGACAAGCGTTGGTTTGACGCCCATGCAGTATATCACCGTTCAAACTCGGGTGGCGGTTATTGGGAAACTCTTAAAAAAGTACCTGATGTTTGGAATGTAAAATACCGTGATTTAGAATTTCGCTTAAAACCAATGGGATTTAAGCATACAGGACTTTTCCCCGAACAAGCAGTAAACTGGGCACTTGCTATGGATTTGATAAAAAATTCAAACCGTAAGATAAAGGTGCTGAATTTGTTTGCGTATACAGGTGGAGCAACGGTTGCCTGTTTAAAAGCGGGAGCCGAAGTTACCCACGTTGATGCATCAAAAGGTATGGTGCAGTGGGCAAAAGAAAATGCGGTGGTTTCCGGCGTGGGAGATTCACCTGTGCGTTGGCTTGTAGATGATTGCTTGAAATTTGTAAAGCGTGAAATTCGCCGTGGTAACAAGTATGATGCTATTATTATGGACCCACCTTCTTATGGCAGGGGACCCGGAGGCGAAATTTGGAAGCTTGAACAACAAATTTCGGAGTTACTTTTAGAAACGGGCAAACTTTTTAGTGATAAACCTTTGTTTTTCTTTTTAAATTCTTATACAACGGGGCTTTCGCCCACAATTTTAAATTATTTAACCGAACTTTATATTTCACACGGCAAAGGTCAAAAGGTTTTTACCGATGAAATTGGGTTAAAGGTTACTAATAGACCGATAGTTTTGCCGTGCGGTAATACTACTGTTTGGATTGGTGAATAGCAAATTGGATAATATTATTGAAATTAAAAATTTAAAATATGAATTTAGTGATGCTAATAATGGTGATGAACCGGTAATTGATAATTTAAATTTAAAAATCAAGCGCGGTTCTTTTACGGTAATTTTAGGTCACAACGGTTCGGGCAAATCCACACTTGCAAAACTGTTAAACGGATTGTATAAACCCACATCCGGCAGTATACTTGTAAACGGCATTGACACAACTGATGCTGATAACGAGATTGATATTAAGCGAACGGTTGGGCTTGTTTTTCAAAATCCCGATAACCAGTTAATAGCATCGGTAGTAGAAGAAGATGTTGCTTTCGGACCGGAAAATCTGGGATTATCTCCAAAAGAGATACGAAACAGGGTAGATATGGCCTTAAAAAGCGTTGATATGTACGAGTTTCGTAAATTCGCCCCAAGCAAATTATCGGGCGGACAAAAGCAACGCGTTGCTATTGCAGGTATTATCGCAATGCAGCCGGAGTGTATTGTTTTAGATGAACCGACAGCAATGCTTGACCCATCAGGCAGAAAAGAAGTAATCGGCACTTTACATCGGCTAAACAAAGAAAAGGGCATCACTGTTGTTTTAATTACACACTATATGGATGAAGCTGAGTTTTCCGACAGGGTAATAGTTATGGATGATGGCAAAATTGTAAAAGACGGCATCGTGTCTGACGTTTTTTGCGATACCGAACTACTAAATAAAACTCATTTAAGTGTTCCGCAAACAACAGAATTATTAAATAAACTTTCAATTAAAGCAGGTGCCGTTTCAATAGATGATACAGTAACTGCAATTTTTGACAACATAAATTTGGAGGAATAAAATTGTCGCTTTTAAGGGTTGAAAATTTAACATATACCTATAACCCTAACACCCCTTTTTGCAAGGATGCAATTATTGATGTTAATTTTACCGCCGAAAAAGGTGAAATTATCGGCATTATAGGTCACACCGGTTCAGGAAAATCTACACTTGTTCAACATTTGAACGGGCTACTTCGTGCTACGAAGGGAAAGATTTTTTATGAAGAAAAAGATATTTGGGCAAATCCAAAAGAAATCAGAAAAATTCGCTCTAAAATCGGTTTGGTTTTTCAGTATCCCGAGTATCAGTTATTTGATGAAACGGTATATGGTGATGTTGCATTCGGTCCTAAAAATATGGGGCTTTCAGAGAATGAAATTAATATATATGTAAAAAAATCTCTTGAAAGCGTTGGAATTTCAAAAGATTTTTATGATAAATCGCCGTTTGATTTATCGGGTGGTGAAAAACGCCGTGTTGCTATTGCGGGTGTGTTGGCAATGCAACCTGAGATTATTATTTTTGATGAACCGACAGCCGGTCTTGACCCACAGGGGCGAGAAACTGTTTTGCAGATAATAAAAAATTATCGCGAACAAAACAATGCTACCGTTTTTGTAGTTTCACACTCAATGGAAGATATGGCTTTAATCGCTGATAAACTGCTTGTTTTGAACAAAGGCAGCGTGGCTATGTTCGATACGCCTAAAAAAGTTTTTGCAAAGCGCGATGAATTAGCGTTGATGGGCCTTGATGTTCCGCAAATTACACAGATAATTCACGGATTAATTCGCAAAGGATTTAATCTGCCAAGCGATATAATTACTGTGGATGAAGCGGTTTCGGAAATCTTAAAGCTTAAAAAAGGCGGTGGTTCAAATGATTAAGGATTTAACCATAGGCCAATTTTTTGATACCGCTTCGCTTGTGCACAAATTAGATCCTCGTATAAAAATCGTGTTGCTTATAGCTTTGCTGGTTTTAATTTTTTGTGCATCCAATTTATTTTCTTTGGCAGCTTTAACAGTATTGATTTTATTTGTATTACTGTTAACAAAGGTTCCTTTTAGCGTTTATCTTAAAAATTTAAAAATAATTGTTCCTATTTTAATAATTACGATGCTGTTGAATGTCTTTTATATAAAAGAGGGCACAGTTTTATTGGGATTTTGGAAAATTACAATTACTACCGGAGGCGTTATCCGTTCGGTATTTATGGGTATGCGTGTAGTTTTGCTTATTATTACAAGCTCAGTGCTGACTTATACAACAACGCCAAATGACTTAACCGATGCAATAGAGCGGCTTTTATTGCCGTTAAAGCTTATCGGACTTGGAGGGGCAGTACACGCTATGTCGATGATGATGACTATTGCTCTAAGATTCATACCAACCCTGGTTGAAGAAACAGGTAAAATAATGAATGCACAAAAAGCGAGAGGTGCCGATTTTGAAACCGGTAAACTAACCGATCGAGTTAAAGCAATAATCCCTATTTTAATACCTTTGCTTATTTCTTCGGTTCGCCGCGCTTATGATTTAGCAGAAGCTATGGAAAGCCGTTGCTATAATGGCGGCGTTGGCAAAACGCGTATGAAGGTTTTAAAAATATCAAAAATAGATGTTTGGGCGATAATCTTTGTCGTTATTTCTTTTGCTTTTGTATTGTCAATAAATATTTTTTTGAAAGTGTAATTATTATGAGTAGGTTTTTACTTAAAATTGCATATGACGGCACCTGCTATCACGGATGGCAAGTCCAACCCAACGGAATAACTGTTCAGAAGGTTTTATGTGATAAATTGCAACAAATTACAAAAAACAAGGTTTCGGTTACAGGATGCAGTCGTACCGATGCGGGTGTTCACGCAAATGAGTTCTTTTGTCATTTTGATACCGATGTAAATATACCTGAAAAAGCGTATATTAATGGATTAAATTCCATTTTGCCTAATGATATATCGGTGTTGGATTGCAAACGCGTTGCGCCTGATTTTCACGCGCGATATTCCTCAAAGGGTAAAAATTATATTTATCGTTTCTATGACGGTGATTTGCAAAATCCTTTTTATCGCCGCTATGCATTATTTGTTAACAACAAGCTTAATGTTGAGTTAATGAATGAGTTTTGTTCCAGGATTATCGGCACTCACGATTTTTGCGGATTCTCTTCCTCAAAACGAAGCGTTACCGACACCGTTCGTACAATAACGGAATGTAAGGTTTATCGTGATGGTGATTTTGTTATTTTAAGCGTAACTGCCGATGGTTTTCTTTATAATATGGTGCGTATCATTGCGGGTACCGCGCTTGAAGTTTCACTGGGGAAAATCAATACTGATGATATTTTGGATATATTAAAATCAAAAGATAGGGCAAAGGCGGGGATGACCCTTTTGCCGCACGGATTATTTTTAAACAAAGTTTTTTATTAAGGTGGTGTATTTGTGGCGGTTTATAAGAAAAAAAGTGTAAGCTCTCGTAAAAGACGGATTAAAAATGCTGTTACTGAGAGCATTCCAATGCAAAAAACACCCAAGAAAAAAACTGTAAATTCAACTAAAAAAAGTTCTGACACAAAATATGCAAATAAAGCTTTAAAATCACCGCATTTACCTAATATGAGAGTAGTTAAGGGCAATAAATTTAAAATTAAGCGGCGAAAACTTGCAAGTATAGCCGTTGTTTTATTTACTATCATTTTTGTTGTAATTTTTGCTTTATGTACGCCTACGGGTCTGTTTGAATATATACAGAACAGGGTAAGCTTGGTTGGTAACGGTAACGGTTATCCCATATCACTATCATCTGGCGGTTCTTTAATTTCGGTTGTGCAGGGAAATAACCATTATATTTCGGTAACTGCGAGTAGCGTTGATGGCTATAACAATAACGGAAAATTACTTTTTTCTTATCAGCACGGTTATTCCTATCCGGTGGTTAAACAATCTTCAGAACGTTTTATACTATGCAGTTTGGGCGAAAAGGAATATTCGGTCTACAACCTTAATAAACAGTTATTTTCGGGCACTGCATCTAATAACATTCTTGCTGTAGCCATTGCAGAAGACGGCACATACGCTATTGCAACGCAATCTGACAGCTACTCTTCACAAGTAGTTGTATACGATAAAAACAACAAGCAAATTTATAAATGGATGTGCGCCGATTATATTATAAATAATGTGGCTATATCGCCGGACGGAAATCGTATTGCAGTTTCGGTTTTTAATACAAAATCCGGTCAGTTTTTGTCTAAACTATATATATTAGGATATAAATCTGCTACACCCATCAACCTTTTTGAGTATGAAAATGAGTTGATAATGTCATTAAACAATGCGGCAAACAGTTCTTTTTATGCGTTATTTGAAAATAACATTACATTTTTCAAATGGAGTGATTTAAGTAACACCGCACACAGCAATGAAAAAAAGGTGTTTTTTGCCCGTAATTCAAAAAATTACGCTTTAGTAGTTAATGGTAACGAAGCAAATAAAAAGGATAACGAAATAGTTGTTTATAATGGCAAGGGTGTACAAAAACACACCTTTAATTTTAATGAAGAAATTATTGACATTGCGTTACGGGGTAAATATATTTACATTTTAAGCGATAGAATGATATATATTTATAATGTTAGCGGTGAGTTGCTTAACAGTACCGGATGTGATTTTGGCGTAAAGCGCATCGTTCCGATTGGTAAGTTCAGCGTTGCAACATTTACCGATAGCGGTATAAAAAAAGTTATAGCTTAACGGAGGGAAATTATGACTATTTTGATTGATTTAATTATTCTTGCTATTATTCTTGTCTGCGTATTGATTTATGCAAAACGAGGATTTGTAAAATCGGTTTTCGGCGTTGTAGGTTTTGTTGCGGCGATTGTTCTGGCGTTTATGCTTAGCACACCGCTTAGCAATTTTACATACGATAAGGCAATTAAACCGGTTGTAAGCACTGCACTCGAGAAGACTTTAACAGAACAAGTTGCCAATTCAACCCAGGCGGTAACCGAAAATGTAATCGAAGCATTGCCTTCATTTATTAAAAACAATATTACTGAAGAAAGTTTTTCAAAAATCGATTTTTTAGATGTTGATACAGCCCATAGCTTTTCTGAAAGAATTTGTGAAGATATTGTAAAACCTGCCGCAGTTTCTGTATTAAAAATTATTTTTTCATTAGTTTTATTTGTAATATTAAGTATTGCTTTAAAATTCCTTGTAAAAGTGATTAACAAGGTGTTTTCGTTTAGCATTATAGGTAAAGTTAATACAACTCTCGGTGCCGCCCTTGGCGTAATTATCGGAATTATCGTTGCAGTAGTGTTTGTGTTGGCGATTAATCTTATTATGTCTTTTAGCGGTGAATTTTTATTCTTTACACCGGATAATATTAGCGGTACAATACTGTTTAAGTTTATTATTGGTCTTTTGCCGATTAATATATAGTTTTCGCGTTATTCGAAGGGAGTATTAAATTAAATGAAATTATGTTATAAGTGCAAAAAAAGGCCGGCTGTGGTGTTTATTTCCGACCCATCACAGACCGATTCAAGCCCAAAAGGTTTATGCCTTATGTGCGCTAAAGAACTTGGTATAAAGCCCATTGACGATATGTTAAGCAAAATGAACATTTCTGATGAAGATATCGAGCAGATGAGCGAACAGTTTATGGATATTATGGCGTTAAATGAAGAAAATGATGATGATGCATTTTCTCTTGGAACTACACCCGCATTTCCTTTTTTAAACAACATTTTTGGCGCACCCGAAAAAAAGGAAACTAACGGTGAAGAAAAAAACGATAAAAACAAAGCTGATGCCGATAAAGCAAAAAAGAAAAAGGCGAGATTTTTAGAACAGTATTGCACAAATTTAACCGAAAAAGCCAAAAACGGTCAACTTGATGCTATTATAGGGAGAAATGATGAACTGGCACGCGCTATTCAAATTTTATCCCGCCGTTCGAAAAACAACCCCTGTTTAATCGGCGAACCGGGTGTTGGTAAAACCGCTATTGCCGAAGGTTTGG
Source organism: Acutalibacteraceae bacterium (assembly GCA_045606925.1). GTDB lineage: Bacteria > Bacillota > Clostridia > Oscillospirales > Acutalibacteraceae > SIG565. The sequence goes on from JAZUSW010000173.1 coordinate 9,341, forward strand.
CGCTTATGATTTCAAGTGGATCGGCGCCTTCAAGGTTGCTTGATAAAGAAATACATTTGCTTGATTTAACCGGACTTGTGGCGGGTACTCAGTTCCGCGGTCAGTTTGAAAGCCGCGTTAAAGGTCTTATTGATGAAATTAAAAGCCGAGGAAACATAATTTTATTTATTGATGAGATACACAACCTTGTGGGTGCGGGTGATTCGGCAGAGGGCTCTATGAATGCCGCAAATATCCTAAAACCAGCTCTTTCTCGCGGTGAAATTCAGGTTATAGGCGCAACTACTTTTAAGGAATATCGTAAGTATATTGAAAAAGATGCGGCACTTGAACGCCGTTTTCAACCGATTACCATTGAGGAGCCTTCAATATCTGATGCCGAAAACATTGTTTTAGGTGTTAAAGGTTATTACGAGGGCTTCCACAATGTTAGTGTATCGGATGAATTAGTCAGGAAGATTGTCCGACTGTCAGAAAGATATGTAAACGATAGATTTTTACCCGATAAAGCCATTGACCTGTTGGATGAAGCGTGTGCTTGTGCTTCTCTTGCCAATAAATCGGTTGATGAACTTTATGATGTCAATAAAAAAATCAAGGAGCTTAACATCGATATCGAAAAGATTGAATCCGATGTTGAAAATATTGATTACGAGAAATTAGCTAATAAAAAAGCCGCATTGGAAAAGTATAAAAAACAGGCGGATTTACTTTATGCACCTGCATCAAATATTGAAGTTACAGAGTTAGATGTAGCCAATGTTATAGAACTTTGGACCGGTATACCATCTTCTAAGGTTCAGGAAAATGACCTTAAAAAACTGGCAAATTTAAATGCCGAGATTAAGAAAAGGGTAATCGGTCAGGATGAGGCGGCCGATAGTGTTTCGGCGGCAGTGCGCCGTACTCGTGTACAAACTACACCGCATCGCAGACCCGCATCGTTTATTTTTGTTGGTCCGACAGGCGTTGGTAAAACCGAGTTGGTTAAAGTTTTATCCGAGCAGTTGTTTTCTACACCCGAAACAATGATTCGCCTTGATATGTCGGAATTTATGGAAAA
>JAZUSW010000174.1:0-2103 GCA_045606925.1 Acutalibacteraceae bacterium
TAAAATCTGACGGTATACCGACATACCACTTTGCACACGCGATTGATGACCACTTAATGCATACAACCCATGTTATTCGCGGCGATGAGTGGATTTCATCGGTTCCAAAACACATTCAGCTTTTCCGTTTGCTCGGATTCAAGGTGCCAAAGTTTGCGCACGTAGCACCGATTATGAAACTTGACAACGGCGCAAAGCGTAAAATTTCAAAGCGCAAGGACCCCGAAGCCGCTGTTAAATTTTTTGCCGAGCAAGGATACGAAAGCGAAAATGTTATTGAATATCTTATGACCATCGCTTCTTCGGACTTCGAAGATTGGCGCAGGGCAAACCCCACCCTTTCTTATAAGGATTTTAAGTTTAATTTGAAAAAAATGAGCGTTTCGGGCGCTTTGTATGATGAAAACAAGTTGCTCGATGTCAGCAAAAACAGAATAGCATTACTTAAATCGGGTGAAGTTTACGAAAAACTTACCGCTTGGGCAAAGGAATTTGACAATGAGTTTTATGAGTTACTGACAAAAAATCCCGATTACACCAAGAGCATTTTAGCTATTGACCGCGACAACTCTGCAAAGCCGCGTAAAGATTTGGCTAAATGGAACGAGGCAAAAGAATTCTATGCCTACTTCTTTGAGCCAACCTTTACCCCGACTTATACTTTACCCGAACACATAGACAAAACCGATGCCGCAGCATTTTTAAAGGCATATATTAAGATTTATGACCAAAACGATGACCGACAGGAATGGTTTAATAAAATCAAGCAAATTGCACCTACATTAAACTTTGCTGCCGAAACGAAGGAATACAAGGCAAATCCCGATAATTATAAAGGCCACGCGGGTGACCTTAGCACAGTACTTAGAATTGCCATAACAGGCAGAACAAACACACCCGACCTTTGCAGCATTATGCAGGTATTAGGCAAAGATAAATGCATAGAGCGCATACAAAACACCATCAACTATTTAGGGGAATAAAAAATGGAAGACAAAAAGATAATAGAAAACGAAAACCCGGTACAGTCCAATTTTATTTGGGACTTTATTGATGAAGATTTAGCCGAAGGCGTTTATAATGCGGTTCAAACCCGTTTTCCGCCCGAGCCAAACGGATATTTGCATATCGGTCACGCAAAGGCAATTTGTATTGACTTTGGTACTGCAGAAAAATACGGCGGCAAGTGTAACCTACGCCTTGATGACACAAATCCCACAAAAGAGGATGTGGAATATGTTGAAGCAATCAAGGAAGATATCAAGTGGCTTGGTTTTAATTGGGACAATGTTTACTTTGCATCCGATTATTTTGATTTTATATATGAGTGCGCATTAAAACTTATCGACAAGGGACTTGCCTATGTTGATGAATCAAGTGCCGATGAAATCAAGGCGATGCGCGGTACACTGACAGAGGCCGGTGTTGACAGTCCTTTCCGTAACCGCCCGATAGAAGAAACGCGCGATTTATTCCGCCGTATGACAAACGGTGAATTTGAAAACGGCGCTATGGTGCTTCGTGCTAAAATTGATATGGCATCTTCCAATATCAATATGCGCGACCCCGTTATCTACCGCATTATGAAAGCACACCACCATAGGACAGGTGATAAATGGTGCGTATATCCTATGTACGACTTTGCGCACCCGTTATCCGATGCCAGAGAGGGCGTTACCCATTCTCTTTGCTCACTTGAATTTGAAAACCATCGCCCACTTTACGACTGGTTTTTAAAGGTGCTTGATATACCTACACCGCCGCGCCAAATTGAGTTTGCGCGTATGAATGTAAACTACACTCTTACAAGCAAAAGAAAGTGCTTGAAACTTGTTAATGACTCTCTCGTTTCAGGTTGGGATGACCCGCGTATGGCTACCATTTGCGGTATGCGCCGCCGTGGCTACCCCGCCGAAGCTATACGGGAATTTGTAAATAAAATAGGCGTATCAAAGGCATACAGTGTTATTGACTATGCGCTGCTTGAATCCTGTGTGAGAGATTATCTTAACACAAACGCCGATCGTGCTATGGCGGTTTTGCGCCCTCTTAAAGTGAAGTCGGAGGCCAAGCGGTCTTAGGAAGACAATTTTCATTTTCAAC
>JAZUSW010000175.1:0-4077 GCA_045606925.1 Acutalibacteraceae bacterium
TCAAAATACTTCTTACCAACTTCCATAACTACGTCAGAATACATCTGGATGAAACGACGGTAGCAGTCGTAAGCCCAACGGGCATTACCTGACTTTGCAGCCATTGTTTCAACAACGTCTTCGTTAAGACCTAAGTTCAAAATGGTATCCATCATACCGGGCATTGAGGCCCTAGCACCCGAACGAACCGAAACGAGAAGCGGATTTTCCTTATCACCGAATTTCATACCGGTGATGCCCTCCATCTTATCGATGTATTCCATAATCTGTGCCTGAATATCATCGTTGATTTTTCTGCCGTCCTCATAGTACTGTGTGCAAGCTTCTGTGGTTACAGTGAAGCCCTGCGGAACGGGAAGACCGATTTTGGTCATCTCAGCAAGGTTTGCACCCTTACCGCCGAGAAGCTCACGCATTTTTGCGTCACCTTCTGAGAAAAGGTATACATACTTGTGACTCATCTTTTTACCTCCTAATTATTAGCAAACTTTTTGTTTGCATTGCTTAACTTTTTTACCCTTATTTATAAGGTAGCACTTTATTATACCATATATTTCAAAAATTAAAAGAGTATTTTTTCAACTTTTTTGTTTATTTACTGATTTTTTTGCATTTTTTATAAATTTGGGGCAATATATTTCTTTTTTTTGGAAGACTGCATAAAATCGTTTTAATTTTAACTATTTTTCTTGCATTACTTAAATAAAAGTGATATTATATATGTTACAACTCTAAAAATTGTAAAATAGGAGTGTAAAGTATGGAAAAATTGTTAGTTTTGTTGACCTTTTTAGGTGCCGTCATTGCCCTTGTTTTTGCGGGTTTTACCGCAAAGCATGTGCTTAAATTCTCCGAAGGCACCGACCTGATGAAAAAAATATCTGCATCCATCAGAAAAGGCGCTAACGCATATCTTAAAAGGCAGTACACCGTTGTTGCCGTATTTTTTGCAATACTCTTTGTAGTGCTTCTCATTATGGCGGCATTCAATTTACTCACCTTCTATGTTCCGTTTGCCTTCTTATCGGGCGGATTTTTCTCGGCCCTTTCTGGCTTTATCGGTATGAAGATAGCAACTGCATCCAACGCTCGTACCGCAAACGCCTGCCGCGAAGGATTGAATAAGGGACTGCGCGTTGCTTTTTCAGCAGGTTCGGTTATGGGCTTTACCGTTGTAGGTCTTGGCCTTTTGGACATTTCCCTTTGGTTCTTCCTTCTTAAATTCGTATTTGGTGTAACCAGTGCTGCCGATATTACCGGTTCTATGGTAACATTTGGTATGGGTGCATCTTCCATGGCTTTATTTGCCCGTGTTGGCGGTGGTGTGTTTACAAAAGCTGCTGACGTAGGTGCAGACCTTGTTGGTAAGGTTGAAGCAGGTATCCCCGAAGATGACCCGAGAAACCCTGCCGTTATTGCCGATAACGTTGGCGATAATGTTGGTGACGTTGCAGGTATGGGCGCCGACCTTTACGAATCTTATGTTGGCTCCATCATTTCGGCATCTGCCCTTGGTGTTGCCGCTTTTGGCGGTTCGTTTAAGGCGTTAGCCGTTCCTATGCTTCTTGCCGCTGTTGGTATTTTGTGTTCACTTATCGGTTCATTCTTTGTTAAAACAAAAGAAAGTGCCACACAAAAAGATTTACTTAATTCTCTTGCTCGCGGTACCAATTTAAGCGCGATTCTTATAGCAATCGCAGCATTCCCGATTGTTTGGTTCTTACTTGGCGGTAAAGCATCTCTCGGTCTTTACTTTGCGATAATCGCCGGTTTGCTTTCGGGTGTTTTAATCGGGCAGGCAACCGAGTTCTTTACATCCGATACCTATAAGCCCACTCGCCACCTGGCAGCTAAATCTGAAACAGGTTCTGCCACCATTATCATAGGCGGTCTGGGACTTGGTATGTTATCAACAGCACTTCCCGTTATTATAATTGCCATTTGTATTTTAGTTGCTTTCTTTGCCGCAGGCGGCGCCGCTGACACGAGTGTTGGTCTTTACGGTATAGCTCTTGCCGCAGTTGGTATGTTGTCCACTCTCGGCATTACCCTTGCAACCGATGCTTACGGTCCTGTAGCTGATAACGCAGGCGGCATTGCTCAGATGGCAGGATTGGAAGAAAGCGTGCGTGAGCGCACCGATGCGCTTGATTCACTTGGCAACACTACTGCCGCTACCGGTAAAGGTTTTGCTATCGGCTCGGCAGCTCTCACCGCGTTGGCACTTATGGCTTCTTATATAAATAAGGTAGCCGAGGTTGGCGGAAAAGATATAAATCTCGTATTTGATATAACAAACCCCACCGTTTTGGTTGGCCTCTTCATCGGCGCTTGTTTGCCCTTCGTTTTTGCCGCACTTACTATGGAATCGGTTGGCAAGGCCGCACAATCCGTTGTAATAGAAGTACGCCGTCAATTCAGAGAAATTACCGGTCTTATGGATGGCAAGGCGGAGGCCGATTACGCTTCTTGCGTTGACCTTTGTACAAAGGCATCTTTAAAGGAAATGGTGCTTCCCACCGTTATAGCAGTTGTATCTCCTGTTATTGTGGGTCTTGTGCTTGGATATACAGGTGTTGTAGGTATGCTTGCCGGCGCTACTGCATCAGGTTTCTTACTTGCAATATTTATGTCCAACTCGGGCGGCTCTTGGGATAACGCCAAAAAGTACATCGAAAGCGGTGTACACGGCGGAAAGGGCGGCGACCAGCATAAAGCTGCCGTTGTAGGCGATACCGTTGGCGACCCGTTCAAAGATACTTCGGGTCCCGCAATCAACATTCTTATTAAGTTGTTGTCGATGGTGTCAATCGTTTTCGCAGCGCTTGTAGTTAAATACAGCATTTTCTAAATAAAAATAATGAGGGGAGCTTCGGCTCCCCTCTCTTTTTTTCTATATTCTTCTTACCGCTTTGGTCACCCTTAAAAGCGAAGGCGCCATAACAATTATTTTGTTTGCGCAAATTTTAAAACTCTGAGAATTACAGGCGACAATACCGTATTTGAAACAACCTCTAAAATAAAGTTACCCATTGCCAACGCCCAGAACAATGCCATACCTGAAACCTGCAAACTTAACTCTCTCGCAATCGCATCGGCACTATCCATAAAGAACACAAAACAACCCAGTAAAAATACCGATGTGTTTACAATAGGACAAATGAACGATGCAATAATAGTCGCCAATATCTTGTTGTATTTTGATATACCCTTATAAACCAAACCTGCCGCTAAACCACAGGCTGTTCCCTTTGCAAGTACTGTTATAAAGGTTCCCGGTATATCAAATGCCAAGAACAATGCCGCACCGCCCGTAAGCAAAACTACCATTCCAAATACGAAACCCAACCATGCGCCTATTGCAGGTCCGCATAAACAAGCACCTAAAACTATCGGTATAAGCCCTACCGCCGTTGAAAACGGACCAAAAAAGGTTGTAGCTGTAGCTAACCATTGCAGTACTATTACAAAGGCAGTCATAATTGCGCCAAGCACAATGGTTTGTGGTTGTACTTTTTTGTTTTTCATTTTTATTACCTCCGATACTGTCCAAAGTGGTACAGTTCATTTTTTTGGAAATTTACTTCCAAGCGCATTATACTACTTTTGTTTTTAAAAATCTACCCCTAATTTTAATTGAAATATGTGTTTTTTTGTGATAAAATAAAATTTTAGAGAGGTGAGGAATATGAAAAACCGCACAATAGCCGCTGTTTCGACACCTATAGGTGAAGGCGGAATAGGTATTATCAGGATTTCGGGTGATGATGCGCTTATAATTGCCGACAAGATTTTTAAATCCAAATCCGGCAAAAAAATAAGCGAACAAAAGGGTTATACCGCTCTTTTTGGCAATGCGGTTGACGGGGAAGAAATAATCGACACCGCCGTTTGTCTTATATTCCGCGCACCTTTTAGTTTTACGGGGGAAAACACCGCCGAAATATCGGTGCACGGCGGCCGTTATGTTGTAAAGAGAGTGCTTCGGGCAGCTCTTAACGCGGGGGCTGTCAGTGCCGAGGCGGGTGAATTTACAAAACGCGCCTTTTTAAACGGTAAGTTGGATTTAACCAAGGC
>JAZUSW010000176.1:0-2679 GCA_045606925.1 Acutalibacteraceae bacterium
CGGAGTTGTTGCTAAAGTAAAATGGTTATTACACGAAAAAAGAGTAGGACACACCGGTACGCTTGACCCAATGGCAACCGGTGTTTTGCCCGTTTTTGTGGGAAGAGCTACGGCTCTGTCTTCCCTTTTGTTAGAAGCCGACAAGGTTTATACCGCCACCTTCCGTTTTGGTATAACCACAGATACTGCCGACATTACCGGTAAAATATTGAGTGAAAAACCCGTAAATATAACAAAACAGGATATTTTAGCGGCATTGGAAAAGTTTACAGGCAACATAATACAGGTGCCGCCGATGTATTCGGCAATAAAAAAGAACGGTGTGCCGCTTTACAAATTGGCACGGCTGGGCAAGACGGTTGATGTTCCGCAAAGAGAAGTAACGGTTAATTATATCGAGCTAAAAAGTGATTTTACAGACAACGAGATTACGGTGCAGGTATCCTGTTCAAAGGGTACATATATAAGAACACTTTGTGCCGATATAGGCGAATATTTAGGTTGCGGCGCAACACTCAGCTCGCTTCGCAGGGATGAGACATCGGGCTTTACTCTCTCAAACTGTGTAAATCTTGAAGATTTAACAAATGAAAACATAAATGATTATGTAATTAATGAAGAAAAAGCTGTTGAATATCTGCGGGAAATAAAGATAAGTGACAAACAGGCGGTGCGCTTTGCAAACGGCGGACAGCTTAGTTTTGAAAGATTAAATTATAAGTTTGATACCGAGAACGAGCTTTTGCGCGTAAAGATGGGTGATAAATTACTCGGTATCGGCATCGCCGATTTAGAAAACAAACAGGTTGCAATTAAATGTATTTTAAGGGGAACGGCCGATGAATAAAACGGCAATAGCACTCGGCACATTTGACGGGGTCCATTTGGGTCACCGCGCCGTAATCGAAGCTACTGTAAGCAGTGGCTTTAATCCCGTTGCCGTGGTTTTCAAATTTCCGCCTAAAATGTATTTTGATAATAGTGTTGGTTGTATAACCTCTTTGCAGGACAAAGACGCTGCGCTTAAAAAATTGGGGATTAAACAAATCTATTATTTGGATTTTCCGCAAATTCGCGATATGTCACCTAAGGATTTTTTGGTGTATCTTAAAAATCAGTACAATCCCGCTTTTATCAGTTGTGGCTTTAATTATCATTTTGGTTGTGGCGGCAAGGGTGACACAAAGCTACTTGCCGAGTTTTGCAGGGATAACTCAATCACATTAAAAATTTGTCAACCCGTTACTGCCCTTGGCAGTACGGTATCCTCAACCTATATCAGAGAACTTTTACGGCAGGGTGAAATAGAAAAGGCAAACAAACTGTTGCCGCGCGAGTTTGGATTTTGTGCTGCGGTTATCAAAGGGGATGAACGCGGACGCACAATAGGTTATCCTACCGCTAATCAGTTATACCCAAATGAACTTGCCGAAATTATGCACGGCGTTTATAAATCTAAAATAACAGTAAACGGAAAAACCTATAAAGCCATTACAAATATCGGGCATAGACCCACATTTAAAACCGATGAGGTTGGTGCCGAAACATACATTTTGGATTTTTATGATGATATATACGGATTCGTTGCCGATGTAAGACTGATAGAATTTATCCGACAGGAGCAAAAGTTTGATAGTATAGAGCAATTAAAAAGTGCAATAGAAAAAGACCTAAAAAAATAAAGAGATGGTGTGAATACCATCTCTTTTTTATGCCCCTAAACGAAACGGGGGCGGCTAATTTGCAAGTTTTAACTGTTCGATTGGGTCAACGGCCTTGCCGTTTTTGGTGACTTCAATATGAAGGTGCATTTCATCCCCGCATTCACTAGGCACACCTGACAAGGTACCGATTTTATCACCGCTTTTTACAATATAATCTTTCTTTACCGCCAAATTATCCGAAAGACCCGCGTATTTTACTAAAATACCGTTGCCGTGGTCGATAACAACAACGCGGCCAAGTAATTCATCCTCGTATATTTTTTCTACAACACCGTCTCCGCAAGATAAAACAGGTGAGTCGGCAGCCGCCTTTATATCGGTGCCAAGGTGTATTCTCATATCCGAGTAGGTTGCGGAAAACTGTAAAGCGGTTTCACTGAAGCCCTTTAAAACCGTACCGTTATTGATTGGCATTACAAAACTTTCTGCAACGGGGCGTTTGGGTGTAGTGTCTACCGGCTCTTCATACGGAACTTCGCTTACTTCGTTTTGGGTGGGCTTTTCAATTTCTTCGGGTATAGATGTTACTGGTTCATTATATGACGGTGAGGGGTCTGAATATGAATTATTATTTTCGGGTGATATATTGTTAAGCGCGTCAAATGCCGACCAACCCGCAACACCAACTGCAATAAGGCAAACCGCCAACAACGCATAAAACCGTTTGCCCGAGAAGAATTTTATAAATTTATTTTCATTTTCGGTATTCATATCTATTTTTCCTTTCAAAACAGTGTCAGTTATAGTATCATCCGAAAATTTTAAATTTATACTTATTTAATTAAAAAAATATTCATAATTTTGCTGTATCATAAACTTGCAAAAGGGGAGCCGCAAACCCTTTTGCAACCCAAACATTTTGGGTTTCTCCTCAAAACCCCTAAAAAGAAGAACGACCGTGCCCCCTACGGTCGTTCTTCTTTTTGTATTCGTATGACAACCACTGGCTCTGCCA
>JAZUSW010000177.1:0-4454 GCA_045606925.1 Acutalibacteraceae bacterium
TGTCCCATTTTCTTCAGCAAAAGCTGAAAGCGATACTGTTACTGAGCAAAGAATAACAGCAAACGCCAAAATGAAAGACAATGTTCTTTTGGATACATTACTTAAAACATTTTTCACCTTTCTTACCTCCTGTAAGATATATTTTGGTACCGTAATTATATCACACCCAAAAACCCACAACAAGTCGATAAACGCAAATAGTAACTTTTTTCTATCTTTAAGGCACTATTTGACATATCGATTAAAAAAATAATTGACTACGCTTCGGTTTTATATTAGTATAAACTAAAGTAATTTTATGGGGGGTGCTTAAATGCGTGAAAATACATATAAAAATATGCTTAGGTTTATGCAAAAGCATAAAATATTAAAAAATCTTGCTATAACTCTTGGCAAAACCATAACAATAGCGGTATATATTTTCTATCCTATGCTTCTTTTTTATTTATATTACATTAAAAGCACTCAGTTTTTGAGAATTTTATTGATTCCGCTTATTTCTTTTACGGTTCTTAGCATTGTAAGATATTTTCTTAATATGCCGCGACCTTATGAAAAGTATGATATTATACCTTTATATAATAAAAAGACCAAGGGTAAGTCCTGTCCGTCACGCCACACCTTCTCGGCTTTTGTGATTGGCTTTTGTATTATGTATATATCGGTACCGCTTGGTGCGGTTATAGTTTTGTTGGCAGTCATATTGGCGGTAACCCGTGTGGTTTGCGGAATACATTTTATCCGCGATGTTGTATGGGGATTGATAGCCGCCGTTTTAAGCGCTTTGATGGGTTTGTTGTTCTAAAAAAACAGGGTTAGGTTGTTCTCATAAGATATTTATATGTTTCGGCAGAGGTATTTCTCTTTATGCCGATTTTATGACATAACGAATACTACGAACATTTGAGGAAAAAATATGTCACTTGATTACAACAAAAAGAATATTGCTCTTGCCAAGAATCTACGAAAAAGCGCAACACCGCAAGAAAATCATTTATGGTATGACTTTTTATCAAAATACGAAGTAAGGTTTCAGCGCCAAAAGGCAATCGATAATTTTATTGCAGACTTTTACTGTCACAAAGCAAAATTGATTATAGAAATTGATGGCTCTCAACATTATAACGAAGAAGGCAAACAAAAAGACGAGTTTCGCACCGAAATTCTTGAAGGATACGATTTGAGAATTATACGATTCACAAATCGACAAATTAACACAAACTTTCGCGGTGTCTGCGAATATATAAATGCCGCCGTAAAAGCCGTCCTCCGAGAGGAAGGGGGACCGCGTTAGCGGTGGAAGGAGACTGCGTAACTTTTAGTTTAGATTGACTTTGTTATAACAACGCCCTCTCCCTCAGTCGCCTACGGCGCCAGCTCCCTCCCGGAAGGAGCCATTTTTTGCTTTTTTAAAACAGCGTTTATCCTTTATTGAACCACGCTACTTTTAAGTGGTTTTTTTATACAGTAAATATCCACACACATAGCGGGTAGGTTTTCCATTTTCGGACTATTCACTAATCAATACTGTAAATGTCCCCCAACCGTCACAAGTGCGGCGATTATTTTGCCTTCCTCCGAGAGGAAGGGGGACCGCGTTAGCGGTGGAAGGAGACTGCGTGGACTTTTAGTTTGGATTGACTTTATTATAACAACGCGCTCTCCCTCAGTCGCCTACGGCGCCAGCTCCCTCCCGGAGGGAGCCATTTTTTTGCTTTTTTAAAACAGCGTTTATCCTTTTTTGCACCACGCGACCTTGGGTTTAGATTGACCTTATTATAACGCGCTCTCCCTCAGTCGCCTACGGCGCCAACTCCCTCCCGGAGGGAGCCATCGATACAAAATCATTCTGCGGTTTTTAATTTTTTGTTGATAGCAATATCCTTTATTACACCACGCGACTTTTAAGTGGTTTTTGTTATACAATAAAACACCACCCGCATTGCACTATTGCGGGTGGATATTTAATTTAGCGAAAACATACTGAATATTTTATTTTTAAGCGGTGCATATTGCAATGAAGATAAATCGGGGTCGGTTTTTAGCAAACTGCCCGCCGCAAGAGATGTATAGCTTAATATCTCATAATCATTATTAAGGTCAGCAATTTTCAGTTGCGGCAAACCGTGTTGTCTTTTACCCATAAAATCACCAGGACCGCGAAGCTTTAAATCCTCCTCGGCTATTTTAAAACCGTCAAGCGTATTACAAATAACTTTAAGGCGGCGGTTATGAGTTTCGGCTCCGTTACCAGATATCAATATACAGGTTGATTTATATTCTCCCCTACCTATGCGGCCGCGAAGCTGATGGAGTTGTGAAAGTCCAAAGCACTCGGCATCCTCTATAACCATAATTGCAGCATTGGGCACATCTACGCCAACCTCGATTACCGTTGTGGCTATAAGAAGGTCAATTTCACCCGCTGAAAATTTACGCATAACCTTTTCTTTTGCAGCGGAAGACATTTTGCCGTGCAAAAGCCCTAACCTATACCCCGAAAACTCATTTTCGGATAACTGTTTATAATATTCTTCTGCCGATACGCGCCCCGTATCGCCCTCTTCAACCAACGGGCACACAATATACCCTTGGCGCCCCTCGGCTATATGCTTCTTTATATAATTGTATACCCGCGCGTGTAAATCTTTGCCTACGCAGTAGCTCTCTACGGGTTTACGGCCCTTTGGATACTCGGTAATGACACTTACATCAAGTTCACCGTAAATCACCATTGCGAGTGTCCTTGGTATCGGCGTTGCCGACATAACGAGCGTATGCGGACTGTTGCCCTTTTTAGTTAGTTTATCCCTTTGCGCTACGCCGAAGCGGTGTTGCTCATCGGTTACAACAAGACCTAAATTATCAAACACAATTTGTTCATTTAACACCGAGTGGGTGCCGATAACAACATCGATTTCACCCTTTTTTATGCTTTCGGCAAGTTTTTTACGCTTTGCCGCAGTAATTGCGCTTGTTACAAGGGCGCACTTAATACCCGTGCCATCAAAGAACTTTAAAAAACTTTCAAAATGTTGCTCTGCCAATATAACGGTGGGTGCCATAAGCGCCGCCTGATAGCCGTTCCTTACAATATTATATATAAGCGCCGCCGCAACCATAGTTTTGCCGCTACCAACATCACCTTGCAAAAGGCGGCTCATAGGAACGGCGCCTGACATATCGGAAAGCGCCTCTTTTATGCACTTTATCTGAGAAGCCGTGGGAGTAAACGGCAGGTTTTTCAAAAAGGAATTTGTATAATCGTTTTTAAGCACAACCGCCGTTTTACCGCGCCTTTTATTTTTAAGGTACATCATACCGCTTTGCAGTAAAAAAAGCTCCTCAAAAACAAGGCGGCGTTTTGCCTTTTCAAGTGCCTCGCGGCTTTTAGGAAAGTGTATATTTCGGAGAGCAAAATTTATATCACACAATCCGTACTCTTGCCTTATATTTTGCGGTATTATATCATCAACCGAGCAGACCGACAGCGCGGTTTTTATAATACCCGATAAATATTTTGCGGTTATACCTTGTGTGAGCGGATAAACCGGCATAATAGAATTATTGCCGCTTTCATATATTTCGGGTGATGACATTTCTCTTTTAAAAACGCCACCCGACATTTTACCGTAAAACAAATACTCGCTGCCCTCGTGCAGTTTTTGAGCTATGTATTTGGTGTTAAAAAGCGTCACGCCCATAGCGCCGCTACTATCAGCAACCACAAACTTATACACGGTCATATTCTTGCGTATATAATGCTCGGTTACAGGGGTAACGATTTTTGCTTTTACACACACGGTATCGGAAAGATATGTATCGTAAATGAGTTTAATTTGACTTAAATCTTTATAATCCCTCGGATATAAAGACAAAAGAGCGCCGACCGTATCCACGCCCAGCTTTGATAAAAGCTGGGCGCGTTTTTCGCCAACACCCTTTAAATATCTGATATTTGTAATATCTGATAACATCTTTTCTTCCTATTCTACCGAAATAATAAAGTAGTAAACCGGCTGACCGCCGTTTACAAGAGTTATCTCTAACTTATCCGAGAATTTGCGGTTAAGTGCCGCCTCAATCTCGGCTGCTTTTTCATCGGTAACATCCTCACCGTAAATTAAAGTTATGAAACTGCTATCCTTCTTAATCAGCTGCTTAACAAGTTTTAGCATACATTTTTCAAGGTCGGTCTCGGTAAATGATACCTTACCGTTATCGAGAGCCAAAAGCTGACCTTCCTTTATGTCCTTGCCATCAAAATTAGAATTTCTTGCGGCATAGGTAACCTGACCTGTAGAAATTGCCTCAAATGCCTTAGCCATTGCAATAGCGTTGGCATCCGTATCGGCATCGGGGTCAAAGTTAAGCATAGCGGTGATACCCTGCGGAATTGTTCTTGTATGCAAAACTATTACCTTACGGGTACTGAGCGGTATAGTTTGCTCAGC
>JAZUSW010000178.1:0-12239 GCA_045606925.1 Acutalibacteraceae bacterium
TTTTACATAAGAATCGATATTTTTATCATTTTCAATCATAGTGCCGCTAACTACTCTTCGGCCGATTTTCAAATTTTTTGTTATTTTAAACTCCTGTTCTTCGGCGATTTTGTAAATATCTTCGGGAAAATCTATTATTTCAACAAAAAAACTTTCAAAATCAGAAGAAATGTTGTTTAACTGATTGATTTTGGTATCATCAACAATAAACAGTTGCACATCGGGGTCGTCCGAGATTGCCGACTGCAATTTTGAAGCCAGGGCGGAGGTATAATTCATATCAAAATTCCCGTCTGTTGAATAAGCGCAGTTTATGATTTGCAAATTAACTATACCGTCCCCGTTTGTGTCGCTGAAATAGGGTGTAAGATAATCCTTGTATATATCGGCCTCTGCATCGGTGCATACGCGGTTGATGTATAGCATAACGCGACCATCGTAATGCTCTTTGTTAGCGCACTGTGTAATGCCAAAAGCCAACACAACGGCAGCAAATGCGATAAGTATAGTGTGAACCTTGTAGTGAAACCAAAAATTAGATATTCTTTCTTTAAAGGTTTTAGGGCGAATTTCTTGTACTTCGGTTTCGGGGACCAGTTCACCGCTTTGCATACGCTTTAATTTCAAAAATTCTTTTTGCGCTTTTTTGCGCTGGGATAAAGTATCGCTTTTATTGTTTTCCATTTTATCGTTCCTTTTATATATGCTTATTGTCTTAAAAAACAAATTTTATCTTCATATTTTTTAATTATAGTACAAGAAAGTACGGCAAAACCAACACCGAGAATTATAGCTGCCAAAACATCGCTTGGGTAGTGCACATAGAGATATATGCGGGAAAGTGCCACTAAAAACGCTAAAATAAGTGCAGGGATGCCCCATTTTTTATTATTGATAAATATGGCGGTTGCCGCCTCAAAGGAGGCGAGTGTGTGTCCCGATGGGAAAGAGAAATCCGATAAATGCTTTACTAAAAGTTCAATCTCGGGATTAAGGTCATACGGGCGGATACGCGCTACAATGTTTTTAAGCAAAAGGTTACCCGTTATAAAGCCCATTAGCAAAGCCAACCCCATACACAGACCCATTTTGCGAGTTTTCTTGAAAAACAAAAAAACAACTGCTAATGCTATCCAAAAAATTCCGCCATCGCCGAATTTTGTAATAATAGGCATTACGGTATCAAGGAAAGGGTTTGCAAGATTTTCCCTTATAAAGTTTAATATATTAAGTTCAAAAGCGTTCATCATTCACCCTCCGGACTTTTTATATCAATAATACGGAAATTGCCGCCGTTCTTTTCTAAAAATACATATTTATCAAAATGTATTTTATATGTCATACCGTTTCGCTTTAAAACCTGTGTAAACTTCACACGGCAACTGTATATGTTATCGGAATATTTAAACACCTCATCATTTTTTACATTGATGAACCCTTCTGGTGTGTGTTCGAGAATATGGTCGGTATAGCTTGAACGGATATTTTTGTAAAAATCACAGTTGGTATTAAAGTATGCGGCAACTTCTGCCAGAGTTGTATCGCCCTGCATATATCCTGCATATGCTTTTGAACCCTCGGCAGCAATATTTTGTACGGATTTTTTTACATCGTTATCAATGTATTGAAAAACGGTATAGGCATTATCATTTTTTGTTAAGCTGATGTCTTTACCGTCTTTTTTTGCGGTAATTGTTATCTCTTCGCTTAAAAGATAATCAACAACAGCCGATTGTTGTCGGATAACAGTTTCTCCCTTTAAGTAGTCGGCAACAAAATCGGGAATTGTGGCATCCTGTCGGTCTGTTTCGCTAAGTTCTGTTCCATTTACTGAAATGCAAACATTTTGCGGCATAGAAACTGTAATGGTCTTATATAGGTTCTTATCAAATTCAGCGCCGATAATTATATATTTAGGTAAAAATGATGCCGAATTTTCATCCTTTTTAAGATAAACATTTAAAAACTTTTCTTCCCCTGATTTTATGGTATATGCCGCATCGCAACCCTCGGGTCGCGTGGCGCAAACAACGGAGGATAACTGTTTGCCGTCAACAAATTTATCGATTAAATCGGTAAGGTTTTGCTCAGTTTCGTATTTTGAAATTTTAAGCGAACAGTCTTGTTTAAGAAAATCAATGTCTTTGTTTTTGAGCTTGTTTTCTACTATTTTGTTTATAAGATTCTGGGGTTGCGCCGCCTCATAACTTTTAAGCCAACCGCCAAGCCAGATAAGAGCAACCGTTAAAGCAACAAAGAAAAGTGCGATAACGGCAAAATATATTTTATAAAATACGCTTTTCTTAGTCATTTGCCGCCTCCTTGGAAACTATGAAATAGGTGGGCATTTTCCGTGGTCGCATAAATGCTTTGTATCGGTTAACAAGTCCCAAATTCTGATAAGTGTCGAGTTCGTCTTTGTTTACATCATATTTATCAAAATAGTTTTCATAATAAAGCATAGCAGAAGAGCCGCCGTCAAGCATAGCGGCATTAACTGCGCCGTAACGCGCCATAATGCCGATAACATCATTTCTTGTAGCGCCGATACTTTCGGCAGTTCTGCCATCGGTTACAAGCATTAATACGGTTCCGTCCGCGCGCTGACCTATTGCGGTGCGTTGTGCAGTACCGCTGTTATTGTTTCCGTAGTGAAGTTTAACATTATCGCCCGATTGTTCGATAAGCACATTACCTGTCTGGAAACAAACGGCATCGCGAATACCCAGTTTGTCGGCCTCTTCACGCGTCATTGCTTCGCGGCATACAAGGCGGTTGTTTTTGTCAAAACCGATAAATGTGCGCTTTGCATTGTCATTCCAAACCACCTTGCCGCCCGAATAGGTAAGACCCATCGGGTGTGCACCTGTACCTGTACCGCCCGCATCGGCAAATTCACCTGCATTTATAGCGGCAATACAGTCGTATTTGGACACCAAATCCAACATACGCATACCTTCCGTGGCTGTGGCAAAATTCTCACTTGATACACCGACACTTACGCGTGTTGGGTCTTTAACCATAAGCAAATATGCCTTAAAACGAGGTTCGTTTAAGAACAAAAGCTTCATACCGTCTATGGAATCGGCCCATTCGTCATCATCTTGTGTTAAAAACTCTTCAAGTTTTACATTATCGGTGGATACCTTTTGGCTGTCATTCATAATTTGCTCCACAGTTTCTTTGGGTAAAAAAAGCCCGGGAAGCCACTTTGTAGCACTTGCCTGTTTTGCCGAGATTACCAACATATTCCTAAGACTTGGACTCGGCCCGTAGCAAATAACCAAGCAACCCGAAACAGCGGTTATAAGCACCATTAAAATTGCCGTGCCGATAACCAAAAAAGAGCGCCCGATTATATTTTTGATTTTTAACTTTTTTTCTTTTTTGCCGTTACCTGTTTTTTCGGCAAAGACCCAACAACGCTGTATGCGGTAGCTAAAAAAGAAAAGAAAGGTATCTACACATATCTTTATAAGGGTGCTGCCAAACGGTGCCGAAGAAAACAAAGAAGAAAGAACTGTCACGAGTGCAGCCGATGCAGTTAACTGGCAAACGGCTAAAACGATGTATTTAAATAAGGTTTTCCTTACGGGCTGTCGGTTGTCGAAAACTGTTTTGCGGTTGAGCGAAAAATTAATAACCGATGATATAAGTCTGGCACCAAGGGTTGCTACTGCCTCTGCCCAGTTGCCGAGCATTCCGCCAATAAGTTTTAAAAGCAGATAGAAAAAGGCAATATCGGTTATAAAAGAAATACCTGCGCTGAAAAAGTACGCTAAAATAAAGCGGTAAATACGCACCGAATCGCGAATGGTATGAAAGTGCGAGGTGCGGTTTTCTTCTATATAAACAGTTTCAATTTTTTGTTCTTTAAACTTAACGCCTTTGCTTGACATTTTCAAAAGCATATTTGTTTCATACTCAAAACGGTCACCCTTAACTTCGAGTAACGCTTCGAGCAACTCGCGCGGATAAACGCGAAGACCCGTTTGGGTATCGCTGATTTTCATACCGCACAGAATTCTGAAAACGAGAGAGGTTGCAGTGTTGCCAAAACGGCTGCGGCGTGGCACATCGGGAAGTGAAAAATCCCTGCAGCCGAGCACAATCTGGTTGCCGTTTTCGAGCGATTTTGCACAGGCAAGAGCATCCTTCGGCAAGTGCTGACCGTCACCGTCAACAGTTATAACCGCCGTAGCATTAGGACAGTTTGATAAAATATATTTAAATGCCGTTTTGAGTGCGGCACCTTTGCCGCGGTTAAACCTATGTGTTAAAACGGCGATGTTTTGGTCGGGGGTGGGGAAAAACGCCTTGTTTTCGGGTTTGCTGCCATCATCCACCAAAACAAACCTATTAAAGCCGATGGATTTTAATCCATCAACGGTATTTTTAAGCTTCTCATCAGGGTCAAGAGAAGGGATAACTATATACAAATTTTCGAACATAAAAACCACCTAAAATTTATACAGTTTTACAATCTACATTATATTACTAAATACGATATATTTCAAGCAATAAATATTGTAATGTGGGATACAAGGTGGTATAATGATTCTGAAAGAAGGCGTGGATATGACAGCCGCAGAACTACACTATAAAAAAATGACCGAAACGCCGCTGACTCATCTTATAATATTGCTCGGTATTCCAACAACAATATCAATGCTCGTTACCAATATTTACAATATGGTGGATACATATTTTGTTGGTACTTTGGGTGAGAGTCCGCAAGCGGCAACAGGTATTTTATTTGCGTTGCAAGCAGTAATACAGGCCATTGCTTTTATGCTCGGTCAGGGCTCGGGTACAATGGTATCAAAGGCACTTGCCGATAAGGATACTGACGAGGCGGACAGGTACGTATCTTCGGCGTTTTTTACGGGTATTACGGTAGGTATTGTAATATTTTTTCTCGGTACTGTATTTTTAACGCCAATGTTAAAAATGTTAGGCAGTACCGATACGATTTTACCGTATGCTAAACAGTACGGTATGTGTGTGCTGACTGGCGCACCTGTTGTTATCGGCTCGTTTGTGCTTAATAATAATCTGCGTTACGAGGGCAAGGCATTTTATTCGATGTTTGGTCTTGTGTCGGGCGCTGTAATCAATATTTTCGGCGACTGGCTGTTGGTCAGCGTATTAAAAATGGGTATATTGGGTGCAGGTATAGCAACCGTAGCTTCGCAGACTATCAGTTTTACGGTTTTGCTTGTTTTCTTTAAATTAAAGGCGCAAAGCACCATAAGAGTATCGTCAATCTCAAAACAAGCGGGAGAGTATTTTACAATATGCAAGGTTGGTTTCCCCGCGCTTATAAGGCAGGGACTCAGTTCCATATCACACGGACTGCTTAATAATCTTACACGCCCGTATGGTGATGCTGCAATAGCGGCTATGAGTGTTGTTGGGCGCGTAGGTATGTTTATTATGTGCGTAGGTCTTGGCATAGGTCAAGGGTATCAACCGGTGGCTTCCTTTAACTATCAAGCCAAAAGATACGACCGTGTAAAACGGGGGCTTACCGTTACAATGGTGATAGGGGCGGTGCTTATTTGCATAATAGCGGTTCCCTGTATGTTCTTTTCAAAGGATATAATGTATCTCTTCCAACATAATGTAGAAACTGTAAAGATAGGCACAACGGCGCTTCGTTATACCTGCTTTGGTACAATGTTTTTATCTTTATCTGTACCTATAAATATGTTTTATCAAAGCGCGCGAAAACCTGTTATGTCATCGGTGCTTTCTCTTATGCGCTCGGGTGTTATGTTTATACCAACACTGATTATTTCAACACACTTTTGGGGACTTTACGGCATACAGATTTCTCAACCGTTAGCCGATGTCTTAACAGGACTTGTGAGTATACCCTTTATAATAAATTTCTTTACAAAAAGCGATGAAAAATTTTAATTAGGATAATCATTGATGAGTAACTTTTTCTGTTTGGTTCTTATAATAATAGCCGTGGCAGGTCAAAAAATCGTTCAAAAACCTTTCACTCAAAAAACGGGCGGTAGGGGAGTTTTGTTTTTTACCGCTTTTTCTTGTCTTGCCGCAACAGTATTTTTTATAATAATTGGCAAGGGATTTGTCTTTGATAAAGCACTATTACCGTATTCGGTAATGTTTGCGGTTTTTTATGCTTTGGCTACCGTTTCTACGGTGGTTGCCGTTTCTTCGGGACCGTTATCATTAACGGCGCTTTTAATTTCCTATTCGCTTATTTTACCTACCCTTTACGGTGTTTTTTTCTTAAAGGATGATATAGATGCTTTTCTTGTATCGGGCATAATTTTATGGATTATTTCTTTGCATCTTATAAACAAAAGAGTTAAAGGCGGCAAGGTATCTCTTAAATGGGCGATAAGTGTCTTACTTGCATTTATCGGCAACGGATTTTGTTCCATTGTGCAAAAGCAACAACAAATAAAATTCGGCGGCGAGTTTAAAAATGAGTTTATGATAATAGCGTTGGTTATAGCAACCTTTTCGGTGCTTATAATAGGTATGATTAAGGATAGAAAAGACGTTGTAATATATTTTAAATGCGGTATCGTACCCGCTGTGATTTGCGGTGTGCTTAACGGTATAATGAATTTGTTTGTAATGATTCTATCGGGTAAAATGGCATTATCGGTTATGTTCCCTATAATTTCGGCAGGCAGTATAATTCTGAGTTATTTGGCTTCAACATTAATTTTCAAAGAAAAAATCACAAAGACCCAAATGGTTGGATTTTTTGTGGGTGTCTCGGCTGTTGTACTTTTAAATGTTTAGTGATTTTCATTGACATCCAAACCGCTTATGTGTTAGAATACTCGTAGAGGTTTGGAGTATACTTATTCATAGGGGTAGGTATACTTTTTTTATAAAACAGGAGGGTTGCCAATGGCAAAAGTCAGTATAGTAGACTGGAAAACAATTACAAATTTTGTAATCGATGCTTTTGTGGGTTACGGCGTACCGAGAAAGGATGCCGAAATTTGTGCCGATGTTCTTCTTGAATCGGATAAACGAGGCATTGAGTCGCACGGAGTAAACCGTTTCAAACCTGTATATCTTGATAGAATTAAGGCGGGTATACAAAACGCCGTTACCGAAATAGAAATTATCAAAGAAACGCCTACCACCGCGGTAATTGACGGGCATCACGGTATGGGTCAGGTTATCGGACACACCGCTATGAGTATGGCAATCGCTAAAGCCAAGGAATACGGTATGGGTATGGTGGTTGTTCGTAATTCTTGTCACTACGGTATCGCAGGTTATTACAGCACTATGGCTACCAAGGCGGGATGTATTGGTATGACAGGTACCAATGCAAGACCAACCGTTGCACCGACTCACGGTGTTGAGGGTATGTTTGGTACAAACCCTTTTACAATCGGCGTACCAACCGATGAAGCGTTTGACTTTAATTTTGATTGCGCTACATCCATCACGCAAAACGGCAAGGTGGAATATTATGAGCGCATTGGTGAAGATGTGCATCCCGGCACCATTATTGCCGATGACGGTTCGGCAGTAGAAGGAGATGCGGGTGTTGCGCTTAAAAGGATAAGAAACGGAACGGCCGCGCTAACCACACTTGGCGGTATCGGTGAAGACCTTGGC
The DNA here is from genome assembly GCA_045606925.1 of Acutalibacteraceae bacterium. Taxonomy (GTDB): domain Bacteria; phylum Bacillota; class Clostridia; order Oscillospirales; family Acutalibacteraceae; genus SIG565. Next base: position 7,627 of record JAZUSW010000178.1, read on the forward strand.
GGATATAAGGGCTATGGCTTTGCTTTGGCGGTGGAGTTTTTCTCATCAATTCTTCAGGATGGTGCATATGGCAAAGCGCTTGACGGCAAGGATGAAAACGGAAACATCCGTCCCTATCAGTTAGGGCATTGGTTTATTGCCATTGATACAAATCATTTTATGGGTGAAGATGTTGCCCGTAAAAAAGCCGGTGAAATCACCCGCAGTATGCGTGCATCTAAAAAAGCACCGGGAGCCGAGCGGATTTATACTGCAGGTGAAAAGGAATATGAAATCGGTCTTGCCAGAGCGGGCGGTGTGCCTATAAATGAATCGGTACAAAAAGAGATTATCGCGGTACGCGATGAGCTTGGATTAACACAGTATAAATTTCCTTGGGAGGATTAAAAATGGATATTAGAGCAGAATCACTAAAAAAACACTATGAGTGGAACGGAAAAATTGAAGTTATTTCCCGCGCACCCATAAATTCAAGAGAGGATTTATCTTTGGCATACACCCCCGGTGTTGCAGAGCCCTGTCTTGCAATCAACAAAGACATAAACAAGTCTTACGAGCTTACCCGCCGTTCAAATTTGGTTGCAGTAGTAACCGACGGTACTGCCATTTTAGGACTTGGCGATATAGGTCCTGAGGCAGGTATGCCTGTTATGGAAGGTAAATGTGCTTTGTTTAAAGCATTTGCCGATGTTGACGCTTTCCCGCTTTGTATAAAATCAAAGGATGTAGATGAGATTGTTCGTACCATCTACTTGCTTTCGGGTTCATTTGGAGGAATCAACCTTGAAGACATTTCGGCACCCCGTTGTTTTGAGATTGAACGCAAGCTTAAAGAAATTTGCGATATTCCGATATTCCACGATGACCAACACGGTACTGCAATAGTGGTTGCGGCCGCGCTTATCAATGCATTAAAACTCGTTAAAAAGGAAATCGGAAATGTTAAGGTGGTTATCAACGGTGCAGGTTCAGCAGGTATTGCAATAGGCAAACACCTTATGAATATGGGCGTTAAACACCTTACATTCTGTGACCGTTTCGGTATTATTTGCGAGGGTGATGCAAATAATAACGAAGCACAGGAAGAAATCTCAAAGGTTACCAATCTTGAGCATAAAAAGGGCACTCTTGCCGATGCTTTGGCAGGTGCTGATGTATTTATCGGTGTTTCGGCTCCTAATCTTGTAACACCCGAGATGGTAAAATCAATGGCTGCCGATTCTATTATGTTCCCAATGGCAAATCCCACACCAGAAATTATGCCTGACATTGCTAAGGCGGCTGGCGCCAGAGTTGTAGGTACAGGTCGTTCGGATTTCCCGAACCAAATCAACAATGTTTTGGCTTTCCCCGGTATCTTCCGTGGTGCACTTGATTGCCGTGCTACCTGCATCAATGAGGAAATGAAGGTTGCAACTTCTTATGCATTGGCATCTTTAATACCCGATGATGAAATTACCGAAGAAAATATTATCGCTCCTGCTCTTGATAAGAGAGTGGCAGAGGTTGTTGCCGAAGCAGTTATTAAAACAGCAAAGGAAACAGGCGTTGCAAGAATTTAATTGTAAATACATAAAAAGACCTTATCACTCGTGATAGGGTCTTTTATTTTGTCTTGGTATTGACTACACTTTTTTTATATGCTACAATGAAAAAAATAAGATTTTAAGGAGATTACATATGAGTACAGGTAAAAAAGTATTAAATGTTTTTGGCATTATTTTTGCATGGATTTTAAGTATAATTTTGGTTGTTAATTTAATTGTTGCACCCATCATCATGTCGACTTTATCACTTTTAACACCTAAAAAGTTAACTAATTTGGCATTAGATACGGGCGCTATAACCGAGTTTATAAAAGGAAGTATTAATAATCCCAATGGAGAAGAAGTTGAAGAACTTCTTTCTACAAATTTTGCCAAGCAAACATTAGAACTATATTTAAGTGATGCAGTAAGTGCTTTTGGAGGAAAAACAGGCGAAAGAAAACTGACGGCTGAAGTTTTGCAAAATCTCGCAAATGAAAATATGGATGAACTTATTATATTTGCGCGTGAGTACGGCGCATATGGTAAAGAATATTCCGATGAAGAAGTTAAACAAGATGTTGAGAACAGGATGCTTTCAAAAGCGGAAGAAATGTTGAAAATCTTCCCCGACCCGCAAGATAGGATAGAACGGGAACAAAGAAAAAACTCTGATACATATTTAATTATGAGTATTATCGGAAATACCGCAAAGATAAAGATTTCGGTAATAGCATCTTTAATTATTATTTCGGCGCTCATTTTCGTTTGCCGTTTGTTTGGATTTAAGGGAGTAAGATGGTTATCGGTAGATTTATTTGTGTCATCGGGCGTTTTGGCGCTTGTTTGTTTGGGGCTTGGCGGTGTTTTAGAGAAATTACAAATGAATATACCGCAAAACGCGTTGCGTACTTTTAGAGAAATATCAGCTACATTTAAAACGGGGGTAATTGTAAGAAGTGCGGTTATTCTTGTTGCCGCAATAGCTCTTATGGTAGCTTATGTATTTATCAAAAAAGCACTTGCTAAAAAAGCGGCTACAGTGGCAAACGAGAATGTTGTTCTCACCGATGAACTTGTAGCGGAAAATACAGTTGTAGAAAGTACAAATGAAACATTATAATAAAAATGAAAGATATGTAGGATACCCTACATATCTTTTTTTAATTGTTGGCTTTACTTTTAGATTGCAGTGTGGTAGAATAACAATATACCACACTACATTTTAATATTCGATACTAAATTATCCACGTAGGGAGATAATACCTTGGTAAAAGGTGTTCTCTCTTTCTCCCTTTGTGGATATTTATCGGTGTAGTGTGGTAACGAAACCGAGGGAAACACTTTTTCGGCACACCCTTCGGGGTGTGCTTTTTTGATTTTTAGGGAGGTAAAAAATGAGGAAAAAGCAAATTATTGATGTTACAGGTGTACCGCTAACACCGTCAAGGCAAGGGCGTAAATGTTTGGGTAACGGCGAAAATCCTGATTATGATTGCCTGTGTGATGAGTGTAATTGCTACCTATATTGTTTTCCTCAATATTACCGAGAAATAAAGTGGAGCAGGTTTAAAAGACGGCTAAAAAAATATTTAAGTTGTAAAAACTCCCAACTGATGAAATATCAGTTGGGAGTTTTTGTCTGATTGATTATTTTTTCTTTGGTTTCTTAATGCGGTTAAGTTTTTTGTTCATTTTAAGAAGTTCTTCTTTCGTAAAGTTTACATTCATCATACCCATCATAGATGTAAGGCGAAGAACTTATCGGAGCAACGCTGTTTTTATGCGATGATAGGTCGGCAAGTGCTATAACGGGTGTTGTATTGCCCGTTGATGCGGGATTTGCAGCTTACTCGGGAGTATAATATATGTAATTTTAAAAGCCACCCGAAATGGTGGCTTTTTATATATTTTTGTTCAATTTCTTTTTATAACCTTCTCCAAACAGTTTATCGGCAAACCAAACATTATCTACCGTAAAACTTTTGCCGTTAAGATATTGGAGTGCTCCTGCATCCGAAGTAAAACAAAAGGTTAGTTTGTAGGAATAAAGCGCTTGTTTATCAAAGCCGAGTTTTTTATCCTTTGCGTTTTTGCCGTATTTACCGTCTCCAAGTAAAGGTAAACCTACACTTGCCATATGGGCGCGTATTTGATGGGTGCGCCCTGTCAGAAGTAATATTTCAAGCAAGGATAAATCGTTTTTATGGCAAACAACCCGATATTTTGTTTTTATGGGTACATTTTTACCGTTGCTTTTATGTGATAAGAATACCTTGTTTTTATCACTGTCTTTTTCTAAATATCCCGTTAGTAAATCTTCGCGGATTTTAGGTACACCGTGCACAACTGCTAAATATTCTTTATCAATTTCGCGCGTTTTGATTTTATCGCATAAAATACGCAACGCTTCGGCGTTTTTAGCCGCTATAACAATGCCGCCTGTATTACGGTCAATGCGGTTTGCAAGGGCAGGTTTGAAGGAATTCTCTTTTTCAGGGTCATACTCGCCCTTTTCATATAAATATCTTTGTATACGCCCGATTAGTGTGTCATTATATTCAGTATCATCGGGGTGAACAATAAGCCCTTGCGGTTTATCGGCGAGTAAGATATTTTCATCCTCATAAACTATTTTTATCTGGTCACGGGCTTTTAAAAAATCGTAATGGGGTTTTACGGGGGCAAAAAATTCATCATTTATATACATATCAACCGTGTCGCCGACCAACAGTTTTGTGCTTATTTCGGCTCTTTTTCGGTTGACCTTTATATTTTTTGTGCGTATGTTTTTGTACATAAGAGATTTGGGCAATAAAGGCACGGCTTTTGTTATAAATTTATCAAGTCGTTGACCTGCATCGTTTTCTCCTATAATAAACTGCTTCATCGGTTTACACCCCTTTATATCATCATAGCATAAATAGAAAAAATTTCAATATTTTTATTTACTTTAAGGATAATAGTAATTATAATGTTATTAGCAAATTACATTTTGGCAGGGAAATAAATGGATAAAAATATACACGATGGACATAGAGAAAGAGTAAAGAAAAAGTTTCTTGAACACGGTTTCAGTGATGCAAC
>JAZUSW010000179.1:0-4855 GCA_045606925.1 Acutalibacteraceae bacterium
CCGTCTCAAAGTTTTTGAGACGGGTGTTTTTTATTTTAATTTATTTTCAAGGAGGAATGAAAAATGGCAGCAGTTTCAGACGAAAAACTTTTAGAGGTGGCTTTACGAATTAGGGAGATGCGTGAAATTGCCGGCATTTCCACCGAAGAAATGGCAAAAAAGACCGAAGTATCGGTTGAGGAATATAAAGATTACGAAGCAGGTAAGCTCGATTTTCCGTTTAGTTTTATTCACAAATGCGCATTGAGTTTTGGTCTTGGCATTACCGATTTGTTAGAGGGACATAGCGCCCACTTATCATCCTATACCGTAACCCGTAAGGGTCAGGGTATACAAACCGCAAAGGAAAACGGCATTGAGATTCAGTCCTTAGCGCCGCTTTTCCGCAAAAAAATTGCCGAGCCGTATTGGGTTAAATATGAGTATGACCCAGAACTTCAACACAAACCAATTCATCTTGCCAAGCACTCAGGTCAAGAGTTTGACTTTGTTATGAAGGGTAAATTAAAAATCCAAGTTGGCGACAATATTGAATATCTTGAAGAGGGCGACAGCATTTACTATAACTCTTCAACTCCCCACGGTATGATAGCCGTTGACGGTGAGGATTGCCTTTTTGTAGCGGTTGTACTTCCGGGTGAAGATATAAAAGAGCCCGAACTTCGCCGTTCGCTTATTTCTGGCGGTATGCAAAATACCGTAACCGCCGCCGATAAGTTTATCGAAACAACAGTTGATGAAAACGGACTTCTTAAAAGTATCGATTTTAAGAACGAGGATAAATTTAATTTCGGCTTTGATGTAGTGGATGAAATAGCAAACAGAAATCCTGAGAAAACTGCAATGGTGCATATCGATAAAAATGGTACCGAGCGCATATTCACCTTCAAGGATATGAAACAGGCATCCAACAGATGCGCCAACTATTTTAAGTCCCTAGGCATCAAAAAAGGCGATAAGGTAATGCTTATCTTAAAGCGTCACTATCAGTTTTGGTTTGCTATTGTGGCACTCCATAAACTTGGTGCAGTGGCTATCCCCGCCACCAATCTTTTGCAGGAACACGATTTGGATTATCGCTTTAATACCGCAGGTGTCAGCGCGATTGTATGTACGGCTGACGGTGATGTTGCAAATCAGGTTGATTTAGCCGAGAAAAACAGTCCCACACTCAAAACCAAAGTTTTGGTTGGCGGCGAAAAAGCGGGTTGGCATAATTTTGATGAGGAATATTCACTTTACAGCACCCACTATAATCGTACCGAGGATACCGCTTGCGGTGATGATACAATGCTTATGTTCTTTACTTCAGGTACAACAGGATATCCCAAAATTGCCGAGCACAGTTACAAATACGCACTCGGTCATTATATAACCGCTAAATATTGGCACGGCGTTTATAGTGACGGTCTACACTTTACAATATCCGAAACGGGTTGGGGTAAAGCACTTTGGGGTAAACTTTACGGACAGTGGCTTTGCGAGGGCGCAGTATTCACCTATGATTTTGATAGATTTAGCGCGTCCGACATTTTGCCGATGTTCAAAAAGTATAACATCACTACCTTCTGTGCGCCTCCTACAATGCTTCGTATGATGGTTAAAGAAGACATCTCAAAATACGATTTATCGTCCATTAAGCATATGACAACGGCTGGCGAGGCACTGAATCCCGAGGTTTACAAGCAATTTGAAAAAGCAACGGGACTTAAAATTATGGAGGGCTTCGGTCAGACCGAATTAACCCTTGTAATTGCCAACCTTATGGGCGATACGCATAAACTCGGCTCAATGGGTAAACCTGTGCCGCTTTATGATGTTGATATACTCGATGCAGATGGCAACCCCGTAGCTGATGGTGAAACGGGCGAAATTGTTGTTAAAACAAGCGAAAAAGTTCCGTGCGGTTTGTTTAAGGGCTACTATAACAATCAAGAAAAAACCGATGAAGTATGGTATGACGGTTATTATCATACAGGCGATACCGCTTGGCGCGATGAAGACGGCTTCTATTGGTATGTAGGCCGAGTGGATGATGTTATCAAGTCTTCGGGCTACCGCATAGGACCGTTTGAGATTGAAAGCGTTATTATGGAATTACCTTATGTTCTTGAATGTGGCGTATCAGCCGCACCCGATGAGGTCAGAGGTCAGGTAGTTAAAGCAAGTATAGTTCTTGTTAAGGGCACCGAACCGAGTGAAGAACTCAAAAAGGAAATTCAAGAATATGTTAAGAGCCATACAGCGCCTTATAAGTATCCGCGTATTGTTGAATTCAAAACCGAATTACCCAAGACAATAAGCGGTAAAATCCAGAGAAATAAACTATAAAATTCTCCAAAAAACTTGACAAAACGCCAAAGATATGATAACCTATAATGTATCAAATTAATAAAGGCGATGACGAAGAGGAAACGCTATCAGTTGATTTAGAGAAGCGGCGGTTGGTGTAAGCCGTGAGATACTGTTTTGATTTTTGTAACTTCTGAGCCGTGGGGAAGAAAATTCTTTAAGAATTAGTAGAACCCCGCCGTGATTGCTGCGTAAAGGCATAGGGATTGTTGGATTCCAAGAGTGGCAGTATTATTACTGCAATTTGAGTGGTACCGCGGGTGTTTGAAGAAATCAATGCTCGTCTCAAAGTTATTGCTTTGGGGCGAGTATTTTTATTCCCCCTAAAAAACAAAACGGAGGAAGAATATGTCTAAAATATCAGGTCTTGATTTTAAAATCAAGGAAATGTCGGCTCGTATAAGGGAACTTAGAGAAATTGAGAATTTGACTATCGAGCAAATGGCTGAGCAAACAGGCGTTAGTATAGAAGAGTATACTGCCTGTGAAGAAGGGGAAAGTGACTTAAACTTCGCCTTTATTTACCGTTGTGCTCAAGTTTTTCGCGTAAATGTTACCGATATTATCGAAGGTCAGTCACCAACCCTTCGTTCCTACACCGTAACTCGCCGCGGCAACGGTCAAAGGATAGAAAAGGCACACGGTATGACCTATTATAACTTGGCGGCGGCATTTAAAAACCGTATTGCCGAGCCGCTTTATGTTTGCAGTACATATGATGAAAATGCACAACATAAGGATATCGAACTTACAAGTCACTCCGGTCAGGAGTGTGATATTATCATTAAGGGTCACCTGAAAGTTCAGGTGGGCGAACATACCGAGATTTTAGGACCTGGGGACAGTATTTATTATAATTCTTCCACACCGCACGGTATGATTGCCGTTAATGGCAGTGACTGTTATTTCTATGCTATAGTGCTTAATCCTACCGGTGAGCCGATTCCCGAGCTTACAAGTGCCAGAAAAACAACAAGCCGCGTTATCGCAAAAGATGATGAGGATAGAATTTACAAAAAATACATAGATATTACCGAAAACGAAAATGGCACACCAACCAATATTACCTTTAAAAATGTCGATAAGTTCAACTTTGGTTTTGATTTAGTTGATGCTGTAGCTGAAAAGGACCCCACAAAGCTCGCTATGCTTCATATTTCAAAGGATAAACAAGAGCGCCGTTTTACCTTTAAGGATATCAAAAAGGCATCCAACAGATGTGCAAACTACTTTAAATCTATCGGCATCAAAAAGGGCGATAGGGTAATGCTCGTTCTTAAAAGACATTATCAGTTCTGGTTTGCTATTATCGGTCTTAATAAACTTGGCGCTATTGCAATTCCTGCAACTAACCAGTTGGTTGAGCACGATTTTGAATATCGCTTTAACTCTGCGGGTATTAGCGCAATTATTTGTACTGCCGATGGTGATACATATAAACAGGTTGAGTTAGCCGAGAAAAACAGTCCTACATTGACAACCAAAATTATGGTTGGCGGTGAAGTACCGGGTTGGCGTAATTTTGATGAAGAATACAGTATGTATTCTACTAATTTTGAACGCACCGAAGATACCGCTTGTGGCGATGATATAATGCTTATGTTTTTTACATCGGGCACATCGGGTTATCCCAAAATTGCGGCGCATAACCACAAGTATCCGTTAGGACATTTCCACACTGCAAAATATTGGCATACTGTTGACCCCGATGGACTCCACTTTACCATCTCCGATACGGGTTGGGCAAAATCAATGTGGGGTAAGCTTTACGGACAATGGCTTTGCGAAGCGGCAACCTTTGTTTACGATTTCGACCGCTTTGATGCCGCCGATATTTTGCCGATGTTTGCAAAATACAAGATAACAACATTTTGCGCACCACCCACAATGCTTCGTATGATGATAAAACAGGATATTTCGAAATACGATTTTTCATCGGTTAAGCATATGACAACGGCGGGTGAGGCGCTTAATCCCGAGGTTTACCGCCAGTTTGAAAAGGCAACTGGGCTTCAAATTCTTGAGGGCTTCGGCCAGAGTGAAAGCACTATGATTATCGGTAATATGATTGGCGCTTCACATAAAATCGGTTCAATGGGTAAACCCGCACCGATTTATAAGGTTGATATATTAACACCTGACGGCCGTTCCGCCGCAGTTGGTGAGACAGGCGAAATAGTTGTTGATATAAGCGCGGGTAATCCGTGCGGTCTCTTTACTGAGTATTACGGTGATGAGCAGAAGACCAAAGAGGTTAGATATGACGGTTATTATCATACAGGCGATACCGCTTGGCGCGATGAAGACGGCTTCTATTGGTATGTAGGCCGTGTGGATGATGTTATCAAGTCTTCGGGATACCGCATAGGACCGTTTGAGATAGAAAGCGTTATTATGGAATTACCTTATGTTCTTGAATGCGGTGTATCAGCCGCACCCGATGAGGTCAGAGGTCAGGTAGTTAAAGCAAGTATAGTTCTTGTTAAGGGCACCGAACCGAGTG
>JAZUSW010000180.1:0-4697 GCA_045606925.1 Acutalibacteraceae bacterium
GCCGCGCGCTGAACTTTCAAAATATGCACCCAAGATGCTTACAACCGTTATCAGCCCCGATAAGATAGGTGATGTTATCGGTAAGCAGGGTAAGGTTATTCAATCTATCCAAGAGCAGTGTGAGTGTACCATCAACATCGAAGAAGACGGACACGTATTTATTGCCGCTTTGGATATTGACAAGGCAAAACAAGCGGTTATGATAATTGAAACCATCGCTAACGACCCCGAAATCGGCGCAGTATATAGCGGTAAGGTTACAAGAATTATGAACTTTGGCGCATTTGTTGAGATTGCTCCCGGCAAAGAAGGTCTTGTTCATATAAGTAAACTCGATGTAAAGCGTGTTGAAAAGGTAGAAGATGTTGTAGCCGTTGGCGACCAGGTAATTGTTAAGGTTACCGAAATTGATGACCAGGGCAGAATCAACCTTTCCCGCCGCGATGCATTGGTTGAAATTAACGGTGCAGTTGTTGAAGAAGGCGCTGACGAGGGCGAGCAAAAAGAGCGTAAGCCCCGCCGCAACTTCAAAAACAGAAGAAACGATAAATAATTATTAAAAGGGATGGAGAAAGACCATCCCTTTTGTATATAAAAAATTAACAATTTTTGTCTTGATATTAATTTAAAATAGTTTTATAATTCTTTTAGTATTTTTTAAGAAAGAAGCGGCAAAATGATTAAAAAATTAGCAAAAAGCATTCGAGAATATAAGCTGCCCAGTATCATTACTTTATTTTTAATGGTGGGCGAAGCGGCAATAGAATGTTTTATTCCTTCCATTACGGCAAATTTAATAAATAATATAAGTGACGGCGTACCGGTTAGTGAAATTGCAAAAACAGGCGCATTGCTTGTGGTACTTGCGGTTATATCCTTGTGCTGTGGCGGTATAGCCGGTCTTACCTGCGCTAAGGCATCTGCAGGTTTTGCAAAAAACCTGCGACAGGATTTATTTACGGCGGTACAGTCATTTTCTTTTGAAAATATAGATAAGTTTTCTTCATCATCGCTTGTAACCCGACTAACTACCGATATTACAAATGTGCAAATGTCCTATATGATGATTATCCGTACTGCCATCCGCAGTCCGCTTATGTTCACATTTTCAATTATTATGGCGTATAGGATGGGCGGCGCGTTGGCGACAACCTTTGTGGTGGTTGTACCGATATTGATTATCGGTCTTTTGCTTGTTGCTAAAAATGCTATGCCCGCTTTCCGCCGGGTATTTAAAAAGTATGATAGATTGAACGAGTCGGTCGAAGAAAATGTTATGGGTATCCGCGTTGTAAAGGGTTTTTCGCGCGAGGAATTTGAAAAACAAAAATTCAACACTGCGGCAAAAGATATCTGCACCGATTTCACAAAGGCAGAACGCATAGTAGCATTTAATATGCCGCTTATGCAGTTTTGCAGTTACTTTAATATGGCATTTGTGCTTATTGTCGGTTCAATGATGGCAATATCTTCACGCGGCACCACAGTGAATATCGGTCATATTTCGGCAATGCTGACATACGGCATGCAGATACTTATGTCCCTTATGATGCTTTCTATGATATATGTAATGCTTACTATGTCTATCGAGAGTATGAAGCGTATTTGCGAGGTTTTGGATGAAAAACCCGCTATTGTGTCACCCGAAGGCACAGGGCTTGCAGTACAAAACGGCACCATCGATTTTGAAGATGTTAATTTCAGCTATGCCCGTAACAAAAACAACCTTGTTTTAAAGGATATAAATTTGCATATTCCGTCAGGCGCCACGGTTGGTATCATTGGCGGTACAGGGTCTAGTAAATCAACCCTGACCCAGCTAATACCCCGTCTTTATGATGTCAATACCGGCTCCGTTAAGGTAGGCGGCATCGATGTAAGAAAATATAATATAAAGGTACTGCGCGATGCGGTTTCCTTTGTACTGCAAAAAAATCAACTTTTCTCAGGCACAATCAAGGATAATTTGCGCTGGGGCAACGAGGCGGCAACCGATAGCGAAATGGTAGAGGCATGCCGTATGGCAAATGCGGATGATTTTATAAGAAGCTTCCCCGATGGCTACGATACATATATAGAACAGGGCGGTACAAACGTATCAGGCGGACAGCGTCAACGACTTTGTATCGCAAGAGCATTACTTAAAAATCCAAAGGTTTTGATTCTTGATGACTCCACCAGTGCGGTTGATACCCGCACCGATGCATCAATCAGAGCAGAGCTTAAAAAGTTTATACCCGAAACGACAAAAATCATTATCGCACAGCGTATTTCTTCGGTTATGGATGCCGATATGATAGTTGTGCTTGACGGTGGCGTTGTTTCGGCAGTTGGCACACACGATGAGTTGCTTAAAAATTGCGATATTTACCGCGAGGTTTACGAGCAACAAATACACACAGGGGAGGAGGAATAGTATGGCACCGGGAAACAGACACTCTCCTGCAAATATGCGCCCTGTGGGCAAAAAACTTAATGCAAAGGCGCTTTCTCGCACAGTAAAAATGTTTTTTGGGGCTTATCCTGTTTTAGCGCCGCTCACCTGTTTTTGCATACTGTTTTCGGCTTTTTGCTCGGCAATACCCGGCCTTTTTATCGAAAAGGTAATAGAAACAATACAAAAATGGATTGAAACGGGCGACTGGGCAGCAGCGAAACCTGAAATTTTATCAAATGTACTAATTCTTATCGGACTTTATGTGTTGTCAATTATAGCGATAACCGCATATACGCAGCTTATGGCGTATATGACACACGGCTTTTTACATAAAGTGCGCTGCAGAATGTTCGGCGGTATGCAGGATTTGCCGATTAGCTATTTTGATACCAATAAACACGGCGATATTATGAGTCGCTATACAAATGATATTGATACTTTAAGACAATTAGTATCGCAGTCGCTGCCATCGTTACTCCAATCCGGCTCAATCGCCATTTGCGTTTTCGCAATTATGGTTTATTTCAGCGTTTGGTTGACATTGGTTGCGGTTTTAGGTGTTTTGGCAATATCCCTAATCACAAAAAAGGTTGGCGGCGGCAGCGCAAAATACTTTATGCGCCAACAAAAAGCGGTTGGTAAAACCGAGGCCTACATTCAGGAAATGATGAACGGTCAAAAGGTAGTAAAGGTATTTTGCCACGAAGATAAGTGCGATGAAGAGTTCAAGAAAATAAACGGACAGTTGTTTAACGATGCCTACCGCGCACACGCCTATGCAAATATGCTCGGACCGATAAATATGAACATCGGTAATATATTATATGTATGTATTGCCGTAGTCGGCGGAATTTTGGTCGTTACAAATGCGCCCAATATATCCATTTCGGGTATGGCAATGGGTGTAAGCATCGTTATACCTTTTCTTAATATGGTAAAGCAGTTTACCGCAAATATAAATCAGGCGACACAACAAATAAACTCGATAGTTATGGGTATGGCGGGTGCCGAGCGCGTATTTGAGCTTATGGATGCCAAACCCGAAACCGATGATGGCTATGTAACGCTTGTAAACTGTAAAATCAGCCAAGACGGTGAAATAACCGAGTGTGAAGAGCGTACAGGTATGTGGGCGTGGAAGCATCCGCATACGGACGGAACACTAACCTATACTAAGCTTTGCGGTGATGTTCGCCTTAATGAAGTAGATTTCGGTTATGTGCCCGAAAAAACTGTGCTTCATAATGTCAGCGTTTATGCCGAGCCCGGTCAGAAGGTTGCTTTTGTAGGCGCTACGGGTGCGGGTAAAACCACAATCACCAATCTTATTAACCGCTTTTATGATATTGCGGACGGTAAAATCCGTTATGATGGTATAAATATAAATAAAATCAAAAAGTCGGATTTGCGCCGTTCCCTCGGTATAGTTTTACAGGATACCAACCTGTTTACAGGTACAGTGCTTGAAAATATCCGCTACGGTCGGCTTGAAGCTACCGATAGTGAATGTGTGGCGGCAGCAAAACTCGTAGGTGCTGATGATTTTATCACAAAATTGCCCGATGGATATAATACATTATTAAATTCTAACGGTGCTAATATATCCCAAGGTCAAAGACAGCTTATCGCAATTGCACGTGCCGCAGTTGCCGACCCGCCCGTTATGATTCTTGATGAAGCAACCTCTTCTATCGATACCCGTACCGTAGCAATAGTTCAGCGTGGCATGGATCAACTGATGGAAGGCAGAACGGTGTTTGTAATTGCGCACCGATTGTCTACCGTTCGCAATTCCGATGTTATAATGGTGCTCGAAAAGGGTAGAATTATCGAACGCGGAAATCACGAAAAACTGATGAAAGATAAAGGTACATACTATCAACTTTATACCGGCGCATTTGAGTTGGATTAAATTATTTTTCATTATATATAGTACAAAAAACGCTCCGCTTATAAAAACGGGGCGTTTTTGCTGGTTTTTTGGCTAAAAAATAGTGTTTTAAGTTGGAAATGACCCCTATATATAGTGTTCCAAAAAAATAGTAAAAAAATATCAAAAAAACTTTAAAAAAGGGCTTGACAAAAGGGTTTTCATTTGGTATTATTATTGGGCGCTCGCAAAAAGGCGGCGCAAAAATGGACCTTGAAAATTAAACAACGACAATAATAAGGACCCGACAATTCTTAAGAGAAATCGAGAGAGTAAACAAGGACAAAAAGATACGTCAGTATCGAAAAGAGCTAAAAGCTTTTTAAAATG
>JAZUSW010000181.1:0-3558 GCA_045606925.1 Acutalibacteraceae bacterium
GGTAGGCCCCGTGTTAAACGTAAATTCGGTATCGGTGACCGATGCACCGGAAGAGCCCGTGGCTACATTTTAAGTAGTAATTTAAGATTGTTAGAATCATTAAAATTCGTGCTTGATTATAAAAATAAACAGTAACACTTGACAAATATACTAAATATACTTAAAATATAAACATATTTCGAGGCAAGGTGTAATTCCTTACCGGTGGTAAAGCCCACAAAGCCGCAAGGCCCGATTTGGTGAAATTCCAAAGCCGACGGTATAGTCCGGATGAAAGAAATTATCTTTTGTATTTATTATGCCCCGAATTTTCGGGGCATTTCTTTTTTGGAGGTATATTATGAAAAGTAATAAAATAAGAGCAATAGCAGTTACGGGTATGATTACTGCTGCGGCATTTTTAATAACCTTTGTTTTTCGTTTCAAGGTTTCATTTTTAACCTTCGATTTCAAGGATGCTTTTATTGCGTTAGCCGCACTTATGTACGGGCCAATTTATGGCGTAGCATCGGCGGGTATAGTGTCCGTACTTGAATTTTTAACGGTTAGCGATACGGGGGTTTACGGACTTATTATGAATTTTTTATCCAGCGCAACTTTTAGCTTTGTTTGCGGATTAATTTATAAATACCGCCGTACTTTTTCAGGAGCAATTCTTTCATTGGTCCTTGCCTCAATATCGGTTGTTGCGGTTATGATTACTGCTAATATTTTTATAACACCGTTTTATATGGGACTTCCGCGTTCGGCAGTTTTTCCAATGATTTTGCCTTTGCTTTTACCATTTAATTTAGCAAAGACAATTATGAACGCTTCATCAACATTGCTTTTGTATAAACCCGTTACTTCAGCATTAAAAAGGATGAATATTTTGCCAAAAGGTGAAACCAGGAATATCTCTTTGCGCTCGGTAATTTTGGCAGTTGTATCGGTCATTATAATGATTTTGACGGTGCTGTTTTTGACCTTGCAGTTAAATGGTGTTTTCCAAGTATTTTAAGTTGACAAATTTCGATATTATGGTATAATAAATGCGAACTGAATATTTTCCTTATCAAGAGTGGCGGAGGGACAGGCCCTGTGATGCCCGGCAACCCGGTTTTAACCAACGGTGCTAAATCCTGCGGTGTATATCACCGAAAGATGAGGTGTACTTTACCGCCTCTGAAAAGGCGGTTTTTATTTTGGAGGATAAATTATGGCAAAGTTTTTATTTTCATCCGAATCGGTAACCGAAGGTCATCCCGATAAGGTTTGCGACTGTGTATCAGATGCTATACTCGTTAATTTGATTGCGTTAGACCCTATGTCGCGTGTTGCTTGTGAGACATTTGCAAGTACTAACTGCATAACCGTTATGGGTGAAATTACCACAAATGCAAAGGTAGATTATGAAAAAATAATCCGCGATACAGTTTGTAATATCGGTTACAATAGCGATGATATTTTCTTTAACGGAAATAACTGCGAAGTTATTGTAAAATTACACGAACAATCGGCTGATATTGCGCTTGGCGTGGATAAATCTTTTGAGGTTAAAAAAGGCGAAGAGGATGAATTAAACCTGCACGGCGCAGGTGACCAGGGTATGATGTTCGGCTATGCTTGTGATGAAACACCCGAACTTATGCCATTACCCATTTCTCTTGCTCATAAAATGGCTTACCAGCTTACAAAAATCCGTAAGGATGGTATACTCAATTATCTTCGTCCGGATGGTAAAACACAGGTGACTGTCCAGTATGTTGACGGTGTGCCGAAAAGAATTGATACGGTTGTTGTATCTACTCAACACACAGCCGATGTTGATTTGGCGGTTTTACGGGAAGATATTATAAATCTCGTTGTAAAACCGATCATTCCTGCCGAGTTATTGGATGATGACACTAAGTATTATATCAATCCAACCGGTCGTTTTGTTATAGGCGGTCCTCACGGTGATACAGGTCTTACCGGCCGTAAAATTATTGTGGATACATACGGCGGTGCGGCTCGTCACGGTGGCGGCGCTTTTTCGGGCAAGGACCCCACAAAAGTTGACAGAAGTGCCGCGTATGCTGCGCGCTATGTTGCCAAAAATATAGTTGCGGCAAAAATTGCCAAAAAGTGTGAAGTGCAGATTGCATATGCAATAGGTGTTGCAAATCCCGTATCGGTTATGGTTGATACATTTGGTACAGGCGTTGTTTCGGATGATATTATTTCCAAAGCAATTGCCAAAGTGTTTGACTTACGCCCTGCGGCAATTATTAAAAATCTTCAACTGCGTCGACCGATATATTCTGCTACTGCCGCTTACGGTCATTTGGGCAGAACTGATTTGGATTTACCTTGGGAAAAAACCGACAAAACGGATGAATTGTTAATTGCAATTAAGTAAAAAAAGCTCTACACGGTGGTGTAGAGCTTTTTGGTTTATTGATTTGCTTCTTGTTCAATATTTAAAAACCTGTTGTCGCTGACTTCGGGCACCCAGGCATCATCAAAATGAATTATTACATTGGCTTTTGTAAGTTGCTGTTGCAGTTTTTTAATATCAATATTTGCTATATCGCTGTTTTCGTCAATAGCGTTCGATGTTGCAAAGCCGGCGACTTGACCGGTGATTATTGCGGGAGGAATTACGCGAAGTACATCCCAGCCCCAACCTTCCGCCGAGGCGCAACGCCCTACGGAAATAATATTTTTAACATCATCCCGCACTAATGTTGAGTAGGGAATTTCGTACAAATAATCATTTCGGTCAAAATCGTTTATAGCACCAATGGAATCTTCAAAATGCTTATATGCATCTTCGCCCTTTAAAACATACTTGCCATCAAGACAGGCAGTTGTCCTAAATTGTGACATCCCGGGAAGCGTAACTATATCGCGAGTAAATCGGTCATCTTTTTCAATTTTACTGAGCATTTCCAGCTGGTTTGTTATAAGGTAACGGTTTACATCATTGGCATCGGTGCCATCATATAACGCAATATCTTCCGGTTGCCGTGTGCCGTAAAGATTGATATTGCCGCCTGAAATACAGGTGAGTAAATGTTTGATATTTTGAGTGTCAACGGTTTTCTTGCAGGATTCAAGAGTTACCATTTTTCCAAGATATGTGTGGTAGTTTCCGCGTTTGAGGGTGGGGATTCCGATTATCCTTAATAAATCGCTGTCACCTGTGGCCTCAACAAACATCTTTGCGGTGTAATATCCTTTTCCTGATTTATTTTCTATTATAACACCGTCAAGCTTCCCATTATTATAAATCGCATCGGTAATTATACTGTCAAACATTAAATCAACGCCGATTTCGTTGAGAAGCTTTGTTAGTTCAAGGGCAAAAATTTCGGCAGAATATGTTGTGCAATACCTAACTGAATTGTTAGGGTCTTGCCAGTTATCAGGGATGGTATCATAACTGTTTTTTATAGACAGTCGTAAAAATTCTTCGGCCATACCAAAGATTATCTGGCGTCCGCGACCGTTACACATCGGTACAAAAAAGTTTATAAGACCCAATGTTGCCAAACCGCCTAATTTTTGACTTTTTTCAATAAGTAAAACCTTTTT
>JAZUSW010000182.1:0-2267 GCA_045606925.1 Acutalibacteraceae bacterium
AAACTCAAAAAAGAAAAAGAACTTAAAATCGGCTACTTTGGCGGTTCTGTTACCTTTGGTATGTGTGCAAGTGATAAGGATAAAACCAGCTGGCGTGCCCTTACAACAAAGTTTTTAAAAGAACAGTTTAAAGATGCAAATATTACCGATTGTAATGCCGCAATAAGTGGTACTGGTACTGGATATGCACTTTTCCGCATGGAAGAAGACCTTTTAAAATTCAATCCGGATTTAGTGTTTATAGATTTTTCCCTAAATGACCTTTATCAAGTGTATTCTATTGAAGAGAGTGTATGGTTTTACGAATTTGTTTTGCGCCGTATTTATGAGCATAACAAAAATGTTGATATTATTATGGCATTTATAACTGACAGAACTTATGTGGGTGGCACCTATGCAACCAAGGAAGCTCACAAAAAACTGGCGGCACATTATGGAATTCCTACTGTTGATTTCGGCACAGCACTTGCCGAAGAATTGAAACGCACAGGTAACGATGTCAGTATGTATATTGCCGATTGGGTACATCCTGCCGATGCGGGTTATAAGGTTTATGCTGATGAAATGCAAAGGTTTTTATCAAACAATTTAGTGGCAGGGGAAGAAATAACAGCAAAAGAGTTACCGGCCCCCATATCAAAAAATTTAAAATTAGGCAAAGTTAATACACGGTTCCCCGAAAAAGATGATACCATTATTTTAAAAGGATACACTGAGGATAATAGCGCCTGGGGAGATGTGCTTTGTCCTAACTGGTCTAAAAACGCGGGAGATGAGTGTTTATTAGAGTTTGATGGCACATATATCGGTGCGTGGATAGAAACGCGCCCGAAGGGTGAAGCACCCGAAAATCTTGTTGCTGAAATTGACGGTAAAATTTATGGACCTTATAATTGTATCAAACACGATTGCTCTCTCATACATATAACTATAGCACGAGATTTGCCCGATACACATCACACCGTTAAAATTATTAACCGTGATGGCGGCAAATACCGTCTTGTAAAAATTTTCACAGCATAGGGGAGTTCTTGTGAAAAAAATAGGTATTTTTACCTTTGGCTTTATTTTTGCAGGATGTTTTTTAGGCGCGGGGTATCTCTCGGGAAACGAGCTTATGCAGTTCTTCGGTGATTTCGGCTTAAAGGGAATTGTTGGACTGTTAATATCGGTATCCCTTATCGGACTTTTTGGAATTATGATTCTTTTTATTGCAAAAAGAACAAATGCAGAGAAATTTGAAGATATAGTTTTTCCGCGTAGTAATAAGGTTTTGTCATCATTTTTCGGGGTGCTGCAAACCATACTGGTTTTTGCAATTATTGTTATAATGGTGGCGGGTGCATCGCAACTGCTTTTTGATGCTATAGGGATAAATCCTGCCGTTTCGGCTGCTGTGTTTTGTGCTATTACGGCATTGATTGCGTGTACGGGGCTTAGCGGCATAGCAAAGTTTTTTTCATTGTTGGTTCCGGCAATTGCCGTTGTTACAATAGTGGCGGCAATAGTTTTAATTACAAAAAAATCTTTTCCCGTCATACCAAATGATAAAGATATATATGTTAATGAACTGCTCGGAAATTGGGTTTTTGCTTTGATTACTTATTTATCATACAGTATTTTTTCTTCGGTGGGTATGATTTCACCGTTGATTAAGCGGCAAAAAAACAAACGGACATATATTTACGGTACACT
Organism: Acutalibacteraceae bacterium; assembly: GCA_045606925.1. GTDB lineage: Bacteria > Bacillota > Clostridia > Oscillospirales > Acutalibacteraceae > SIG565. The sequence goes on from JAZUSW010000182.1 coordinate 1,696, forward strand.
TTTTGGCACCGTTCTTTTAATAGTAATTGCTTTTGCGATTTTATTTTCGATTTTTACTTTTCCAAAATCTCAAACCGCACAAATACCAATGTTTGCGGCAATTTCTTCTTTTGGCAGTTTGTTTGCGTATATTTATGCCGTTTTGCTTTTTGGCGGTATGTTTGGCACGGCGCTAACAAGCTTGGTATCGTTGTCCAACTATGCCCGACTCAAATTAAATTTATCCCCCAAAAAGACAGTTGTAGCAGTTGTCGCTTTCGCTGTGGCAGCTTATTTTGCAAGTTTATTCGGATTTGATAAGCTGATAGGCACCGTCTATCCGCTTTTTGGCTATCTTGGTATTCTGGTTTTAGCGCTTATTTTGATAAATTTTACATCGCTATTGTCAAAAAAGAAAGTTAGAAAATAGTGAAAAGTTTATAAAAAAGTAAAAACGGCAAGTTTCAAACGAAACTGAAATAGTCAATAGTTAGTAGACACAAAAAACGAAATAATTTAAACTGCCAGTTCAAGCCTGTATTGGACTGGCGGTTTTCTTTTCAGTTTGCGAACAGGACGTATGTAATTGAAAT
>JAZUSW010000183.1:0-4513 GCA_045606925.1 Acutalibacteraceae bacterium
CAAACACCGGTAAAATTCCAAGTAAGCATAAAACAGCCATTGCGTAATGCAAACCTACCCAAATAAGCGAATTATATATTGTCTTTTTAAAATCCGATTGGGCAATACCCATTGCTGCATAAGTACAAAGTGCCAACGGCGGAGTAATACCTTCCATAGCGCCTGTTATTGCAGGTAATACCGCAGCGACCAAAAGCGGATTTGCACCTGATGCTGCCAAAACAGAAATTATAGTTGTACCAAAGATCTTTGTTTGTGCTGTTCCCGGTAAAACCATACCTAAAACTGCCGTTATAAGCGGAATAATAAAGCAAAGTGCAACGCGCGGAATATTCCAAGTATTTATATACGCACCTATATTTGCGCCTATATCTGTAGATGAGAAAAGATTACTGATACAATATGCAAAGAATATTGTTGCGGAAACCGGAACTATACCTTTTACCGATTTACTCAGTGTATCAAACATATCGCCGAATTTAATCTTTTTATCCTTATATGAAAGCAATATAGCTGCGACCGCAGCAACAGCGGGTGTGAATATAAGCAAACTGCTTGAAATTCTCTTGGCTTCGGCGCCAAGTCTTTGAAGGAAAAATGTGTCTTTTAAGAAGAAATCTAATATAAACGGAAGCAATATGATTATCGGTAATAAAAGATACTTGCCGCCTTCTTTTAGCGTTTCCCTTAAAGGTCTTATGTCTTCTTTATCAACCGGCTTAACCTTTGTTATCTTGCAAAAAACATATAATGTTACCAATCTTTGAAGAATAAACCATACGGCTACACCCCAAACCGCTATCCAGAAAACAGATTGCGACATTTCTTCACCGCTAAATTCATTATAACAAGCAAGTGCTGCCAAAATAACTGCGGCGGGAGGTATCATATTTCCCATAGTGCTGGATGCCGCTTCTACATTAGCTGCTAAGTGCGGTGTGAATCCTGATTTTTTCATTGCAGGAATTGTAAATGTGCCGGTAGTGGCAACGTTACCCGCACCGCTTCCCGAAAGCGCACCCATAAATGTACTTGCTAATACCGCAGTATAACCGGCACCCCCGCGGAAGCGGCCAAATATTGACACGATTATAGCTACTATTTTATCAACAGCGCCGGTCATATCCAATATTTTAGCAAGCGTTAAAAATGCTACAATTGCATAAAAGAGCGTATCTGATGTAGTTTTTCCGATATACACAAAAAAGTTTTTCCACTGACCTGTTACCGCAATCATCGCAACATATCCGTAAAACATACATTCGTAAATGGGTCTTTTGAGAAGCAAAAAAGCTATACATATAACCCCCAGCAACGCTAAAACATAAAAAACTTCAATAGGCATAATATCTTCTCCCTTAAATCAAATTGTATTTTATTTCGGTTAATAAATCGTGGCGCATGATATCTTTCCCGTTTTCATCAATAACCATTAATTCCCTAACCGCACAATTGTGCTTTTCCTGTAAGACTTCCAGCGTGTCGGCCTTAACTGTAAAACCTGCAATTCTATCCCCGCTATTTTCTACGGTATTAAATGTAGAACGCGGTGCCCTGAACAAAAAGTAGTTTGAAATAACATCTTTTTGCAAAAGTTCATCAAAGTTTTGAAGATGGTCAAAAACTCCGGGTTTACAATAAATAAATTCATCTACAATATATTTGTTTTGCGGCTTCTTTATCTCCACTTTAGGTAATACACCAAGCGTCAAATCAACCACCGCTTTTATGGTATCAAAGCCCGAAATTCGTTTTATCAATTCGTGTTTTACACCGCCGCCGGTACGCGCACTAAACTCCAAAATAAATATATCATTATCGCGAACGATTAGTTGGATAAGCATTGGTGTATTTTTTAAACCGAACGCATCGGCTATTTTTTGTGATGCTGATAGTATTTTTTGGTTGATTTCCTGTGTTTCAACAGCAGGATATTTAGAACGGAAGATAACAAATTTTTCATCATCCTTAATTTTATCGCTTGTTGTTACCGATAAAATATGTGCTTTGCCATCTTCAACATAAACATCTACCGATAACTCAACGCCTTCTATATATTCCTCAATTACAGCGGTGTTGGTCCTGCTGTAATCTACCGCCTTTTCAAAAGCCGATTTTAGCTCGGAGATGTTGAACACCTTGGCTACTCCCTTAGAGCTGTTACAGTCAACCGGCTTTACGATAAGCGGAAAAGGCATATCCTTAATTTCGTGTTCTTCCAGTTCCCCTAAAATTACATATTTAGCAGTTGGTATTCCGTTGTGGGCAAACACACCCTTCATATACTGCTTATTAGTAACATTAAGTGCCGTTTTATAATCGATATAACACGGAAGACCTAACTCTTCCGATACTCTTGCAACCGTTAAAAGTGCCTGGTCGGTACAAACGGTTATCAAAAAATCTACCTGCTCATCGACAGCAACCTGACGAATCGCCTCAACATCAAGGGTAGAGATCCGATAAAACTTGTCCGCATATTTTTTTGCAACAGGTTTTTCATAGTAATCTGCAAGTACCGTTGAAATGTTTCGCGATTTTAACTCTTTAATTAAATCTATTTGCGGAAATCCCCCGGCTAAAACAAGTGCCTTCATAGTATATTGCCTTTCCTTAAATGTTTTTAAATCTTTTACTTTTTTATATACGATTTTAATATCCCCAATATATACCCAAAACTTTCTAATTAGAAAAATTTTGAACCTAAAACATAAACGCTAATGCCAATTAAAACATCAATAGTGTACTTTGCAAAACTACGCTATTTCCCTTTAAAGAACTTTGCTTGATATTTGGGAGCAACCATACTTCTACCATTAACATCTATTATATCTATTAAAGCATTTGCTTTTGTAATGGTCTCAACAAACTCCTCTTTTGTATCACACGAAACAATAAAACGCATTGCAACATTATTTGATGTACCGTATCCGCTAATAACATCTCCCACTTTATGACACTGGTGATAGCCCACTACACCCGGTAGTTTTAAAACTTCATCAACACCGATTATCTCACCTATTTCACCAACAGTCAAATCATAATATAACAGCGCAGAACACTTGTTGGCAAAAGCACAATCTATATTTTTAACGAATTCGTTATCACCCATTTTGCCCGTCATTGCAAAGTCGGTCAATAAATCGGCAATGTTGACACCACTCGCCGCTTCAGCCACACGCCAATCCTGTGCCCCGCCCATACGCAACGATGGGTCAAAGAAACGAAATGTTCCATTATCATAAAATCCCGTAAAAGACAAAGCACCGTTCTTAATACCAATACTTTTCAGCATAGCAATAACTCTATCATTAGTTGTTTTTATATATTCATCATAAAATTGTGATGGATATGTAGAAGTACCCATATATACTCTTGTTCCGTCAGGTAAAACGCTGTCCCATACATCAGACATACTTGTAAAATAAATATTTCCATCACAAGCAACATACTTTGCGCAGAACTCAGGGCACTTCATATATTTTTCAACAACAAGTTTTTTAGATCTCGAAAATTTAAGAGAATACTCAATCGCCGCCGGCATTTCATCAGCACAGTTAGCAACAATAATTCCCTTTGATGCTCTCCCGTCAACCGGTTTAATCATAATGGGATAAGTAAGTGCGGAAAAATCTAACTCGTCAAGTGACTTATCCATATTGTATTTAGGTATAACATCTAACCCGTGTTCAACACAACACTTAGCAAATTTATCCTTATTAGTCATAATATCAAATTGCTCGAACCCGGAAACACACGGTACCCCAAGTTTATCACAAATTTGCTGATATGGTTTTTGTCCCGGATCGATGCAGTAATTCATAACTCCATCAACACCGCGTTCTTTGCACTTTTGTACTATACCATCCACGTCATCAATACTAAGCATCCATGTTTCATCGGCATATTTTTTAGCAGGAGAATTCTCAAAGTAATCGGTAACTATAACGTAATACCCCTTATTTTTTGCACTTATAACAATTTCGTTAATTGCAGAAATAGCACCTAATATCAATAACACTTTTTTCCCGTTTGTCATAAATTCGCTCCTAAATATTTATTTTTTAATAAAGCTTTTTAAGACGCCAAAAACATAGTAAAAACTCTCTAATTTGAAAATGATTGAACCCATAACATAGACAATCACACCGAGCAAAACTTGTATAGTTAATGTTTCCACTGAGTTTAAATTTAAGAATGTTATGCAATAAACAATCGCACCCATAATTACCGATAAAAACATATTTTTGGAAATATCTTTGAGTTGTTCCAAATAACTGTAACCCAATAACTTTTTATTAGGCCAGGAATTTATTATTTGTGAAATAAATGTGGTTATAATCGCACTACATGCCATAGCTAAGGGGCTAATCCACATTGTAGATAGAATAGCTATCATACCGAACACTTTTTTCCATATTTCCAATTTTAAAAACAAGTCACTTCTTCCCAATGCCTTAATTGCATTAAGGTTGGCAGTATGTATTGGAAAAAAGCAATAAGTAAAGCAAAA
>JAZUSW010000184.1:0-5805 GCA_045606925.1 Acutalibacteraceae bacterium
TTGGTGCGAGTGACGGGACTTGAACCCGTTAAAAATTCTTTTTAAGCGCTTATAAATAAACACTTTCTAAAATGCGTGTGCGTTTTCGTGTGAACTTTTACAAATATGTACAGGTTCATTTAAAGCGAAAACAGAATATGCATTTTCTTTTTTTGGGTTATTGGAAAATTTATGAACTTTCGTTCATTGAGAATATGCACTTCTGTTTGTACCTTTAAAACAAATTACAACAGAAAGTGTGATTTTATGAAATTTTCCGACAACCTGTCAACAACTTTATTGCGAATTATAGAACGAGATTCGCTTTCTTATGAAAAACTTGCCCACTTATGCGATATAAGCGCACGATTTATGACTAAAATTATCCATAGAAAATCGATACCATCATTAAGAACATTACAAAAAATGTGCGATTATTTAAATTGCACTCCAAATGATTTACTTTTAGGAGATTATGATAGTGCCGCTTCTTATAGAATTGCAATGCCTATTGTAGAATTCACAAATCTTAACACCTTTAACGAACCAGTCGAATTTCCTCTTTGCCCTAAATGTAATGCGTTTATAGACCGCGACTATCAAGCTTTCTGCGCAGAGTGTGGCCAACGGCTTAACTGGGATAACTTTTAGAAATTATATACCTTGAATTTTGTATATAAATATGTTATTATCATTTTGCAACACATAGATGAATATTTCTCTACACTAAGTGCATTTTAATATTGTAAAAATGCGCCTGTTTTCTTTGCACTTATGTGTAGAATATTCATGATGTGTTGCTGTAGTCTTGAATTCGGCGCGTTTTTAGTGCGTAGCTGATTTCGGCTGCGCACTTTTTTATTTTTTGAGGGGAGGACAAAATTATGTCACAAAGTAAAGGAAAGATATTTTTATTTAATGTTATCGGTATTATTTTAGGTATCGTTGGCGGACTTTTAGCTTACAATATTATCGCATTTGTATTTGCAATATTAGCCAAAATACCAATAATTCCACAGCTAATGAGCTGGCCTGTTGATTTTGAGTGGTATTGTCTAACGGGTATTCTATGTGCTGATATTTTTGCAGGAATTAGCATTTGTAAATATTTCTGTGACAAAGCGGATGCTAAACTGAATTACGGTATAATAGTTCTTACCATTATAAATGTAATTAGATACATAAATGGACTTATACAAAATATCGATACATTCGGATTTTCTTTTTCAATTATATTTGTTTACATTTTTGCGTTTGGAAGTATTTTTGTTGCTTTTGTGTCCTCAGTTTCAAATAATGAGTAAGTCAGCACTATATACATTTATATATACAACAAACAGCCCCGCCCTTTTCCTTGCGGAATTAGGCGGGGTTATTTTATTTGTTTGTATCAATTATTTTAAGCCACTCTAAAATTAATTTCAGAATATCCTTAATTACTTCAATCCAACTCTTTTTGGTTGATTGCTCTACTATATCGCCGGTGTTGTTTTCTACAACTTCGTTTTCCGTTACAGTTTCCTTTTCTGCCGCTTCGGGCTTTGTTTCGGTTTCAACCTTCGGCGCGGTATCTTCTTCGGTAGTTTTATTCTCCGTTGTTTCTTTCGGCGACTCGGTTTTAACTTCCGCCTTCGGCTCTTCGGGTTTTGAAACAACAGGTGTTTCCACCTTTACGGTTTTCTTTTTGATACCGGCCAGGATAACAAGCGCGTTGATGCAGCCGTTAACCACCTTTTCCGCAAATGCTTCAGTCAGAATAAGCGGCGTGTCGACCGTTGAATCCATAAATCCGCACTCGATTAAAACTGCTTTCATTTTAGTGTCAGCAAGAACGGTAAACCCGGCAACGTTAATCGGCTCGGCGCGGTTGCCTTTAGATACCCCTGCTTTTATTAACTGCTCATATATTGTCTTTTGCCAAACACCTGTTTCACCTGTTGCGGAAAGTTTGTTATAACGATAAACCACCAACCCGCCGCCGCTACCGCCGTTTATACCAGCATTGTGGTGAATAGACAAATAGAAGTCTGCACCCCACGTGTTTGCTGTCTTGCAACGTTGTGCTAAACTTACGTCGGTTTTTCCGCTCACATCATCCATGCGCTTCACTTCGATACCGTCATATTCCTTTAGTTTTTCCTGTAGCTTATTGCAAATTCGGGAATTTAAAACCCACTCTCGCGTTTCATTCTTATCAATGCTCTTTAAGCAGCGCTTACCTGCTGTATGTAAACCGTGACCTGCATCAAGTGCTAATTTAAACATTCTTGTTTTCCCCTTTCAGTTTTTTAAAGAACTCATCGGCTTTACGCGCTTTTTCAGTAAACGAGTTATTGTACCACCAAGCGCATATAATAGCCAAAATTTCTATAAGTAATTCGATAATACACGCTATATCATTTTCGGATATATCAATCGGATGCACGCCGAACTGGCGTAGGATAATGTTAATAAGCACTATTGCTAAAACTACCGTTCTGATGATTGTTGATTTTGAAATTTTCATTTATAATTCTCCTTTATTATTTAGGTGTATGGAATTTTTCAAGCTTGTCTATACGTTTATGGGCTTGCTTTGCTGACTCTTCAACTGCAGTAAGGTGCCTGACAAAGTCGATGTTTTGTTTTTCTTGTTCTTCCTGCTTATGTTTAATATCATCAATGCCGGATTTTATGTATCCTAACTCGGTGAGAACTATACCATCTTCCTTTGCCTCTTTTGTGTCATCGGTCTTTTTGTTTCTCACAGCCGATATTATACCGAACACCAACCCTCCGACACCAAACAAAACGCTAAGAACAAGAGATATTATCTCTGCCATTTGTTACACCGTCCTTTCCTCTGCCTTTATTTGTTCCACAAAAGCGTTGTATTCGGCAAACTCTTCGGGCTTTGTATCTCTTTGCCGAAGTATTGCAAGTTCATCATCCACCGAATAAACCGCACGAATACGATTTATAACTCTCTCTTTGTAGGGTAAAACAATAACTTCTTCGGTTGCCGACAGTTCTTCCTTGGTCATCTCTCTATATTTACCATTTTCAAATACTTTCATTATGCTTTAACCCCCCATATTCTAACTCTCGCATCTGTTGGTAGACCTTGTGTAAATGCAGAATTAAGTGCCAACCCTATTAATTCACAAGGAAAAGGAATAATGCCACTTGCATATCTATGTCCATATGGTGTTGTATAAATAGGTGACGAGCTAAAAGCGTTTGCGGAATGGGTGCAGGTAGATAACTGCCATTCGTAAGTATATTCACCATTAATGCTATACACAGGCGTTCCGCTTGCAGATGATGGTTGTGTAAACATAGCCAAAATATTATTTATTTTTAGCCACAATGTTGTTGCACTTGTTACTGTCGGCATTTCGACTAATATTTTAAACTTCTTTAGGTTTATTATTCGCTCATACATATCATAGGATATGTGTACTACCGCATCTTCCCAAAGTGTAAAATCATAAATCTTTTCCCAAGTTTCGCTTATTGACTCTTGTAGTACTTCCTCGGTAACGAACTTATCTTTTATTAACGCCAATTTGTTAAAGTAATATAATCCGTCTGGGGCGGACATTGGTTCTCCAAATTCAACATAAATCTTATCGCCAACCGTCACTTTATATGTTGGATTATTAATGTCAAAGTAACCAAATTCAGTTTGCAACCAATAATAATTGATGCCATCGCCTTCTATCCCAGTAATTGTATATGTCCCATTAGTAGTTGTTGAAGTATTTACATATGGAACATAGTTTGAACAACCCTCAGAATTGGAAAGTTCTTTAAGTATAAAAAGTGATTCCTTTAACGCTTCTTCGGTAGCGTATTTATCTTTTACTACAACTAATTTATTTAAATAATAACTATCAAACGCCCACTGTTCGCCAAACTCGATATAAACTTTCGAGCCAACAGCCAAATTCAACGGTAAAACAGATAGACTAGGAACACAAATATTTCCAATATTCATATTCAACCAAGTCCGGCCGCCCTCTGAGTATATCTCCGTAATTTCATAAATTCCGTTATGTGAGGCATCATAAATTGTTTCATAATTATATGGTATAAAAGTAGTTGTCTCATCAGTAGGTATTTCTTCAAACACTGAAAGTGCTTGATTTACCGCCTTACCACTTTGTGCATTTTCACTGTTAGGGTCATAGATTTGGTCGGTTACGGCATCTTTTCCGGCTACGCCTTGTACGCCCTGCTCACCCTTATCACCTTTAGGACCTTTGTCACCTTTAATAACAGGAAGTTCTTGAATATTTCCGTTTTTATCTCTTATTCTTAAAATTGCCATCAAATATCACCTTCTAACTTGTTGATTTCTTCGCGCCATGCTTGTCTTTGTGCCTTAATCGGTTGGTAATCCGCTTCACCAATTAACCCCTCTGCATACTTAATTGCCTTATAATCGCTATCGGATAATTGTTGCTTTAAAAAAGCAATTCGCATTTCAGGGGTATATTCATTTTCAATTTCGAGTATTTCCGCTTCGGTCATATCTCTATAAATGCCATTTTCTAAAACCTTCATTTTCTCACCCCATATAACTTAAATTCACTATTTTCTATGAAGGTTTTGGTTGCGCCTTCCATAATCATAATACCAATCGTTGTAACCGGGTCGTACCCTGGGAAAGTCGGCAAAAGTATATTACCGTTAAAACCCGAAACATAAAGGTTGCCACTGTCTGCATGTGCCTCCCAACCAACCGACAAATTAGGAGCAACACATAATTTTCCTGAACCTAAATCCATATAATTTATATACCAACTTCTTAAACTTGTGCTTAAACCTGCATTAGCATTTCCAAAAACCAATTTTCCGTTTACATTAAATCTAATTTTTGCGTTTGAACCATCAGTTACGCCCAATACCATTGAAACATAAAAGTCGGTGAGTTCGAAGGGTTCCCCATTGCTATCTTGCGTAAACGATATGCTCGTTGGCAAATTGCCGCTTTCATCTGGCGTTGCCTTTATTGTTGAAATAAGCTCGTAATTCTTTTGTTTGGTAAGGGCAAAATCGTTTATGGCGTTAGCAACTGCTTTGCCGCTTTGAGCGTTTTCACTGTTAGGGTCATAGGTTTGGTCTATGGCATAAACATCGCCATCGGGGTCAATTTGCACATTGCAATCGGTAGGCATTTCGCCTGAGCCAAAATATACGCCCGAATTTCCTGTAGCACCCTTGTCACCTTTAGGACCTTGTATGCCTTGTTCGCCCTTGTCACCCTTGGGTCCCTGTATTCCTTGCTCACCCTTGGGTCCCTGTATTCCTTGCTCGCCTTTGTCTCCTTTTGGACCCTGTATACCTTGGTCGCCCTTAATACCCTGTTCGCCTTTAGGCCCTTTTTTCCAAGGCAGGTTGTTAAAAGCGGTTGCACCGTCACCTATTTTAAGCCACTCACCGTTTTGGCCGTCTCTGACAACGGCAGGTTCGCCTTTTTCGAGTATAGGATTTTCTTTGCTCCAGTTTTCAAGTGTATCTTCACGAAAACCAAACCGCGCGTTTGCATATATTTTAGTTGACATTTATCTCATCTCCTATTTCCATTTGCCCCTGGCATTTATGTTTATTCTTACATTTATGGCTGTTTCCATTTGAGAGGCCGAGGCGGGTATATAAGAAAGTGTAGTACTATCCACGCTATGAATATGCGCCGAGAGAAAGTTCCATCCTGTTTCGGCCATGGGATTGATATTTACTACCGTTGGTGCCGTTATAAATAAATTTTCGGGGAGTGCAATTCTCTTTACGGCATCTGCATAAACGAAACTTCTGGCTTCATCGCAAAGCACTGACACCGTA
>JAZUSW010000185.1:0-4630 GCA_045606925.1 Acutalibacteraceae bacterium
GATGGAAATTTTAACCGCCTCGACCGACCGCATTAATCCCGACTGTCCCGTTTTTTCGCGTTGCGGCGGATGTGTATATCGTCATATTTCTTATAAATCAGAGTGTCGGATTAAAGAAGAAAAGGTTTATAACTGTATAAAGCGTATCGGTGGGATAGATATGGCGCCGATGCCGATTATTTGCGCCCAAAACGAAAACGGATACCGCAATAAAGCTCAGTATCCGTTAAGCCAAAACGGTAATGTCGGCTTTTTCGGCACCCACTCACATAGGGTTATTGAAAGTGATACCTGCCTTTTGCAACCCAAAGTTTTTGAAGATATTTGCCGCGTTATAACCGACTTTTTTAAAGAAAAAAATATATCTATATATAATGAAGAAAATCATACAGGCCTTGTACGCCATATATATTTGCGTTTTGGTGCCACGACAAACGAAATTATGGTGGTTTTGGTAATTAACGGCGATACGCTACCCTTCTATGAAAAATTGGTTGCCGATTTAACTAACCTTTTAGGCGAAAACCTTAAAAGCGTACAACTAAATATAAATAAACGCGACACCAATGTAATTTTGGGCGATAAGTGTATAACTCTTTTTGGCGATACATATATCACCGATGTTTTGTGCGGTGTCAAAATCCGTATTTCACCGCTTTCTTTCTATCAGGTCAATCGTGATATGGCAGAAAAGCTTTATAAAAAAGCCGCCGAATACGCCGACTGCACCGATAAAACCGTGCTTGATTTGTACTGCGGTGCGGGTACAATCGGTTTATCTATGGCAAAAAAGGCAAAAAAAATCATCGGGGTTGAGATTATCCCCGATGCCGTGAAAGATGCTAAAATAAATGCGCAAATCAATAATATAACAAATGCCGAATTTATTTGCGGCGATGCCGCATTAGCCGCCGCCGAGTTGGCTCACCGCGGCGAAAAACCCGATGTTGTAATAGTTGACCCTCCAAGAAAGGGCTGTGAAGAATCACTGCTTAATACAATAGCCAATGATTTTACACCCGAAAGAATAGTTTATGTATCCTGCGACAGCTCAACACTCGCGCGGGATATTGCAGTGCTTTCAAAACTCGGGTACGAATTGCAAGAATACACCCCCGTTGATATGTTCCCAAGGACAAGCCACGTAGAATGCGCCGCCAAGCTTATCCGTAAATAACATAAATTAAAAAAGCCGTGTTCCTTGACAAAACACGGCTTTTAAGGTAAAATTATACTGCTATGTGCCTACATAGTTAAATGGATATAACAAGCCCCTCCTAAGGGCTAGTTGTAGGTTCGATTCCTACTGTGGGTGCCAGAAGCGGCGAGGTAAACTCGCCTAAGATAAGAGATAATAGATAATATTGAATAGATAAAAGATGTTTTGCGACCAGCCGCTTCAACTATTCTCTATTATCCATTATCTCTTATCTATCATCTGAAAGGAGATTTAAAAATGGCACAAAAAAGTATCTTACTCGAAAAATCTTTACTTTTTGCTGCGCGTATAATAAAACTAAATAGATATCTTGCTAAAGAAAAGCACGAAACTGTTATAGCAAAACAAATAATTCGTAGTGCTACGTCTATCGGTGCTAATGCAAATGAAGCAATTTACGGCATAAGCAAAGCGGATTTTATAGCAAAATTACAAATTTCACTTAAAGAAACCGCCGAAACAGAATATTGGTTGCGACTGCTTGTTTTATCCGAATACATCACCGAAAAAGAAGGCGAGTCATTATTGAACGATTGTCTTGAAATCAAAAGAATACTTATTTCTACACTAAACACTGCAAAGGAAAACAAATAGCATTAAGGTAAATAACAAAACCTCTTGATAAATTTCAGTCAAGAGGTTTTGCTTTTATTTATTCGTCATTTTTAATACCTTTATTATAGGTATTATCAGTATCCCACACACAAAATTGCTGATACCGTGGATTATATCAAACGGTAGTCCTGCCGCTATCCAGGTTAGCATTCCCTTAAAATCAAGTCCGAAAAGCAATGCTTGGGCAGGTGCGTAAATTATACCGAACAAAAATCCGTGCGCAGCACAAACACACATATATACAACGGGCTTTATCATTTCTGGCATATTCTTAGGCAAAAGCATAACTAAGCCCCAAAACACCGTCCACACATATAGATACGGTATCCACCAAAGAGAAAACCCTGAAAAAAAGCCGTTTAAAAATACATATATGTATATTGGAAACAACGCTTTAGCACGATACACAACCGTTGATGCCACTATAAATACACCTGTTAAATGAATGTTTGGCAATACATCCATAAGCACATCGGACGCGTACATTAAAGCGCCGAGCATACCGAAAACGGCAATTTCTTTAATTTTGAGTTTCATTATTTCGATGCTCTGAACTCGTATTTTGTACCTGCTACAATGTCGGTGGTATCAACACCGGCTGCGGCATAGTTATCGTTTTCATAAAAAGCCCAGTACATTTTGTCTGTATTGTAATCAAGTGTTATGCCGTTTACGGTTTTAACATAAAGACCGTATGTGCTTTCTTCACCTGCGATAAGCCCTAACTCTAAAAGAGCTTCTCCTACTGTCTTTTTATCGGTGTGTATTTCAAATTCGACCTTTGTGCCGTCCTTGCCTACTACTGTAAAATCAAAAACAGTAGCGCCCTCACCCTTAACGGTTTTACCCGTTTGTTCGGTTCGAGAAGAAGGATTTTCGGTATTACCCGAGGTGTTGTTGCCGTTACATCCTATTGTACAAAGTGCTATAGCCGCAATAAGCACAATGAGGAGGATAAACGACAACGCATTTTTAATAGTTGTCATTTTCATAATTTGTATTCTCCTTAAAAAATATTTCTTCCCTTTTTTCGGCACTCGCGATTAGGGCTTAATTAAACCCGTGGGATGCAGCTTAAAAAATATTCCGACTGCAGCACCCTGTTTTTCGCCTTCTCGGTTTCCCAATGGCTTGTCCTCACACTGCGGCGTGTGAGTAGAAAAACAGTAATTTTGTGCCTCACGGCGACGGGCTCGTACAGGATTTGCACCTGTTTCCTTTTTAAGCAAATTCAGTATATCACTACGCCTATATTTTTGCAACAAAAATCCCCCAAAAATTTGGGGGACCAATTTACTTTATCAGCACTTTTTCTATCTTGCCGATAATCATATTGTGCAAATCATTGTTATACCATTTTTCAAGTTGCGCTTTATCACAAAATCCATCGGCGATAAGCGGAGATACATACTGCTTTTTGCAGACAAATACAAGCCGTGCCTCATCAAAATACACCGTGTTATCGCTGTATATCGGATTAAGTCCCGTAAGCTCGGTTTTGTTGACATCCCTGCCCGAAAGTGAACCGCAAACCTTGTGGATTTCCTTTTTATCACCGTAAAAAGACAGGGTGAAATAATCGTTTTTTTCGATAAATTCCATCGTGTAACGCTGAGGACGGACAGCCGCTACTACGCAGTCACTCCCCCACATTTCACCCATAAAGCCCCAGGAAGCCGTCATCATATTGTAAGAATCCTTGCCACCTGCGGCAATAAGCATCCACTCATCTGCTATGTTTTTGATAAAATTTTCGTTCAACTCTCTGGCACTAATTTCCCTAAAACTCATATAAACACCTCGATTATTATTGATTATATAATATCATATTATAAAACGCCTTTCAATAGTGATAAAATTTTCACAAATTGCGTTTTTTGTATTGTTTTTTTTACAACTTTATTATATAATTATTTTGTACGGTCGAATTTTGTTGATACGACTAAAATACCGAAAGGAGTACATATATGATTATTTCAAAAGAAGTAGAAAATATGTGCCCGCTTGCCAAGGGCGCATACCATGGTCCCGCTCCGATTCCGGAAGAAGGAAAATGGGTTCAGGTTAAGGAAGTTAAAGATATTTCCGGCCTTACACACGGCATTGGTTGGTGTGCACCTCAACAGGGTGCCTGCAAACTCACACTTAATGTTAAAGACGGTGTGATTGAAGAAGCATTGGTTGAAACCATCGGTTGCTCGGGTATGACTCACTCGGCTGCTATGGCTTCCGAAATCCTTGTTGGCAAAACAATTCTTGAAGCTCTTAATACCGACCTTGTTTGCGATGCTATCAATACCGCTATGCGCGAACTCTTCTTGCAGATTGTTTACGGTCGTACTCAGACCGCTTTCTCAGAGAACGGTCTCCCGATTGGCGCAGGTCTTGAAGACTTAGGTAAGGGTCTTCGCTCACAAACAGGTACTACCTATGCAACTTCTCTTAAAGGTCCCCGTTACCTTGAACTTGCTGAGGGTTATATTACAAAATGCGCAGTTGACGAAGCCGGTACCATTATCGGTTACAAATTCGTTCATCTTGGCAAAATGATGGAAAAGATTGCAAAAGGCATGGATGCCAATCAAGCATTGGCTGAGGCCAGCGGTCAGTACGGTCGTGTTGACGATGCAGCTAAGCTCATCGACCCACGCCACGAATAATTAAAGGAGGAAAAAACAATGGCTTTATTCGAAAGTTATGAAAGAAGAATTGACCAAATTTACGCCGAGCTTAATAAACACGGCATTTCCTCCATTGAGGAAGCTAAAGAAATTTGCGACAAAGCAGGTGTTGATG
>JAZUSW010000186.1:0-7907 GCA_045606925.1 Acutalibacteraceae bacterium
CTCTCTCGATTTCTTTTTTACAAAAAATACATTCCTTGGTGCCCTTATCTTCTTGATTGCTTTTTTCAAGCGTTTCTTCATTTTTTTGCAGAATATCAGGTTTTTTATATTCCTTATCGGTTCCGTGATACTCTTGCATAGCGCAGTGACCGATTGAATCATAGCACTCTCTATGATGCGGCGCACCGCAAATCGGACAATAAACCACTTCGTCATCTTCAAACAGATATGCGTGACACACTACGCAATTTTGCTTTGTTTCTTGCAAACTCATTTAATCTCCGCCTTCTCACGCTTACCCAATACAACATCCCAGTAATATTTGCCATAATCGTGAAATTTACCTTCCTTAATCATTTCTAAAAGGGTTCCTTTATCAACCCATTTTACCGATGCCACTTCGGTCGCCTGAAGTTTTAACATCGATACATCTATATTTGTTCTTATCTTCCATATATCCACAAATGCGCTACGGCGTTTAATCCTTTTTACAAATTTAAGCGTATCCTTTGTGGAATCAATGCCTAATTCTTCTTTAAGTTCTCTTTTAGCGGCAGTAAAAGAATCCTCTCCCGCTATCGCGGCGCCGCCTGTCGCCGCCCATTCGCCCGGCATTAACTTTTTATGCTCGGAACGGCGCTGTATTAAGTACTTACCATCGTTTGATTCAACCCAAATATGAACCACCAAATGATATTCACCTTTTAACAATACGCTTCTGCCACGGACAACCGTTTTCCCCACCGGTTGTCCTGATGAATTCAATATATCCCACTTTTCCATAAATTTATCCCTTTGTTACAATCTCGCCCTGTTTTTTATAGATGCTTGATTCAGCAACAAATTCTCTAACCATTGATAAGGGATAGATATTTGTGTTTTTGCCCACAACCGTTCCCGGATTTAAAACGCTGCCGCATCCGACTTCGACAAAATCGCCAACCATTGCGCCGAATTTTTTAAGCCCCGTTTCTATCCTTTGACCCTGTAAGTTGATTTTAACAAGTGTTTTATCCGATTTAACATTTGATGTTATAGCACCCGCGCCCAAATGCGAACGGTAACCTAAAACCGAATCGCCCACATAGTTGTAGTGCGGCACCTGCACATTATCAAACAAAATTACATTTTTAAGTTCGGTTGAATTGCCAACAACGCAATTTTTACCTACTATTGCATTGCCACGGATAAATGCACAATGTCTCACCTCGGCATTTTCATCAATGATACACGGACCCGTTATGGATGCACTGGCCGCAACTACCGCGTTTTTAGCTATCCATATATTTTCGCCCTTTTGCTCAAATTTATTCTTTGGCAGCTCGTTACCGAGTTTTACTATAAATTCGCCAATGAGCGGCAAGACCTCCCAAGGATATACCTTGCCATCGAAAATTTTTACTGCTACGGTATTTTCAAGCGAAAACAAATTTTTAATTGTTAGTCTTTCCATTTAATTCACCTCAAAAAAAAGATACAAATATACACAATAATTATACCTTAATCCCTCTATAAATACAACAAAAAAATTAAAAAACTTACTATTGATATTAATCAAATTTTATATTATAATAAATAGGAATAAACCTTTCGTGTAATTCGGCGTGCGAATGGGCGGGTCCTGTGCGACGGGAAACTGCGAACCATGTCAGGCGGGGAACCGAGCAGCATTAAGTAGTTCTTCCTGTGCGCCGCAGTAAATCGGCTCATTCGTGCACCAAATTACACGATTTTTTTGTAAGGGGGATAACCGTGTCTTATAAAGCGCTTTACCGAAAATACCGACCTGTCGCATTTTCAGATGTTGTAGGACAGGAGCATATTACATCTACCTTAAAGAGTGAATTATCTTCGGGTAAAGTTTTTCACGCCTATTTATTTACCGGCACGCGCGGAACCGGTAAGACCACCTGTGCAAAGATTTTAGCAAAAGCCGTAAACTGTCTTTCCCTTAAAGGTGGCGACCCCTGCGGTGAGTGTGAGGTATGCCGTAATATTGATGGCGGCGAGGTTATGGATATTGTTGAAATAGACGCCGCATCCAATAATAGTGTTGAAAATATACGGGAACTGCGCGAACAGGTAAACTTTACACCCGCGGCGGCAAAATACCGCGTATACATTATTGACGAGGTGCATATGCTCACCCTTCAGGCATTTAACGCGTTACTTAAAACACTTGAAGAGCCACCTGCACACGTTATATTTATACTTGCCACCACCGAGGTGCACAAGCTCCCCTCCACCATTCTCTCGCGTTGCCAACGCTTTGATTTTAAAAGGATTGAGCCGCAAATTATTTGCGAGCGTTTAAAATATGTTGCAGGCAGGGAGGGTTTTACCCTTACCGATAATGCCGCTAATATGATTGCCTCCATTGCCGATGGCGGTATGCGTGACGCCTTATCAACGCTTGATTTATGCGTATCCTCTGATAAACATATCACCGAAGAAATAGTGGCGCGTGTTTGCGGACTTGCGGGTAACGATTATTTGTTGCAACTTGCCGAATATATCAGATGTCTTGATACGCAAAACGCCCTATTGCTAACCGACAAGCTCTACGGCGCATCGGTTGATATGTTAAAGCTTCTCGGCGACCTTATCTTACACTACCGCAATCTAATGATTGTAAAGACCGTTAAAAGTGACCGCAAACCGATTGTTTGCTCGGCTTCACATTTAGAAAAGCTTACCGAACAGGCAAATAAATACGATTTAGAAGATATTGTTTTAACGCTTAGATATTTGCAGGATTCTGCCGCCAAAATGCAAAACGGTAACAGGCGAAGCGAGATGGAGTTAATGCTTGTTCGCCTTTGTAATCCATCCTTGCGTCACGATATTGATTCGCTTGAAAGAAGAATCGCAGCGCTTGAAAAAGCACCGAAAATTAAAACCGAAACCGTAAAAACAGAAGAAATAGAAGAAACGGTTATAAAACCCGTTGCCAACTCTTTGGTAGAAGATGCTGCCGAAGAAATTGTTGACAGTGAAGTAAACGACAACACAAATGATGGGTTGATAGACCAGGAAATATGGATGTCCGTATTGGAAGAGTTGGCAAAGAGCGCACCGTTACTTCGCGGTATACTTAATAAATCCCGTGCATTTATCAATGGGGATTTTTGTTTGGTTGACTGCGAAAACCCGCAATTTGCCGAGCTTATGAATTCGGCAAACGGCCGATACAAAGAAATGCTGAGAAACGCTATTGAAACAGTTGTAGGCCAGTCCTTTAAATTAGGTCCCTACAAAAAACGCGCCAAAGCAATCCAAAGTGATGACCCATTAGATGCAATACGAAACAAACTAAAAGACCTTGAAGTTCCAAGTAAGCAAAGTTAGGGTAACAAGAATAATCCGAAGTCGCCTAAAACGGCAACCTTTCGGCATCTTTTTACTCTTCGTCTTAGGAAGCCGCGCGGCTTCCGTCATCCTCATCATAAAAATTTGCTCAAAATCTTACTTGTTTTAGGTCGTAGAATTTTGTAATAGCGGATTTTTATCCGGATGAGACACAAAAAGCAGTAAATCCCGTCGATTTACGAGTATTTTAATAAAATACGGGTAATAAATCCGCGTTCCAAAATCGAGTTCGGATTATTCTTGTTACCCTAAAGGAGTAATACTTATGAAATGCAGAATACCTAATTCGGGCGGCGGCAATATGAACGCTATGCTCAAACAAGCACAAAAGATGCAGGAAGATATGGCGGTGCTCCAAGAAGACCTGGAAAACCGCGAGTACACCGCAACTTCGGGCGGTGGGCTCGTTAGCGTTACCGTTGACGGTAAGCACCTTATCAAAAGCATAAAAATAAACCCCGATGCAGTTGACCCTGACGATTCGGAAATGCTTGAGGACCTTGTAACCGTTGCTGTAAATGAAGCCATTTCTAACGCAATTAAGACTGCCGAAACCGAGATGGGTGCCATCACAGGCGGACTTAATGTGCCAGGTCTTTTCTAACGGTATATAAATATGGCTAATAACATTGTATCTTTAAACGAACTCATATCCCAATTTGAGCGTTTACCGGGGATTGGTAAAAAAACGGCGGCGCGGCTTGCCTACTTTGTTTTGTCACAGCCAACCGATTATGCCGAAAAATTTGCCGCAGCACTTGTTAACGCCAAACAAAAAATTCATTATTGCAACACTTGTCAAGCGTTTACCGACCTTGCCGAATGTGATATTTGCGCCGATACAACACGCGACAGGACTACTATTTGTGTAGTCGAACAGCCAAAAGATGTTTTGGTTTTTGAAAAAACGCGTGAATATCGCGGTCTTTATCACGTATTGCACGGCTGTATTTCGCCGCTTGACAACATAGGACCCGAACAGTTAAAGATAAAAGAGCTTCTTGCCCGTTTGGCAGATGGCACAGTAACCGAGGTTATTATGGCAACAAATCCCACCGTTGAGGGTGAGGCAACCGCAAGTTATCTTTCTCGCATAATTAAGCCGATGGGTATTAAAATCACCCGTTTGGCATACGGTATACCCGTAGGCAGTGACCTTGAATATGCAGGCGAGGTTACCTTGGCATTAGCGCTTGACGGCAGAACGGAGATTTAGTATGACCGAAGAAAAAATTAACCGAATAAACGAGTTGGCCCGTAAACAAAAATCGGTTGGGCTTACAGAAGAAGAAAAGGCAGAGCAGTTTAAGCTCCGTCGGGAATATATTGACTCTTTTAAGCGTTCTTTGGTTTCACAGCTTGAAAACACCTACATTGTGGAAAAGGACGGCACTAAAAGAAAGGTTACCAAAAAGGAACAATGAAAATAATTATTACCGAAGGCGCTGTGCTTACAAACGGCGATATATCATTTGAAGGTTTTAAAAAATTCGGCGATGTTCATATTTTTGATAATTTAAGCTACGAGCAGTTAAAGACCGAAATCATTGATACCGATATTCTTCTTTGCAACAAAATACCTGTCGATAAATCCATACTCAAAATAGCAAAAAAGCTTAAATATATCGGTACTTTTGCAACGGGTTACAACAATATTGATATAGAGTATTGCAGACAAAAAGGTATAACCGTTTGCAACGCAGGAAGTTATTCAACCGCCGCCGTAGCGCAACAAACTTTTGGATATATTTTGAATTATTATTCCCGTATTGCCGACTATGACGGGTTTGTAAAAACAGGTGGATGGATAAAAAGCCCACTGTTTTCTCCTATTGTATTCCCCACCGATGAGCTTATGGGTAAAACAATAGGTATTATCGGCTACGGCAGCATCGGCAAAGCAGTCGCTAAAATCGCACGCGCTTTTGATATGGATGTTTTGGTGTACACCCGTACTGTAAAGCCCGATGGTGAAACACATTTTGTAAGCTTGGATGAGCTTTTAAATAAATCGGATATAGTAACAGTACATTGCCCTTTAACCGAGCAAAACACCAAAATGTTTAATGCCGACACCTTTGCAAAATTCAAAAACGGCGCATTTTTTATAAATACCGCACGCGGCGGACTTGTTGATGAAAAAGCTTTATATGATGCATTAAAAAGCGGAAAACTTGCAGGTGCGGCGGTTGATGTTGTAGAATTTGAACCGATGAAGCAAGACTGTATATTATTAAAAGCACCAAATATAACCATCACTCCCCACTCAGCGTGGGTGCCTAAAAGTACAAGAGAACGACTTTTTCAAATCGTAATCAACAATATTGAGCAGTTTTTAAACGGGACTCCTATAAATGTAGTATCATAATGTAAAACCCCTGAGGAAAACCTCTGGCGTGTTTTATTCTTCATCAGATATTATTTCAAACGGGCTTTCACACTCGTAACTGTGAACGCCGTTTTGGGAAAGATTTATAATCCGTTTGCCGTTTTTATATGCATAATTAAGTGTACTCGCAGTACCGCCGCTTTGACCGTCAAACCAGGTTATGACAAAATCACTGTTATCTACCATATATTTATTGCGCGTAGCGAAACAACCTCTATGATACTCGCGCGAAATGTATACTATTCTATCGGATTTTTTAAGCAATTTATCATAACGCTTTTTCCACTCGGCATCAAACTTTTCGCTCTGCTTTTCAAACGGAATTACTGCAACCAACTCAATTTTTGCAGTTTTATATGTATTTTTAAGCAGCGCCACTATTTCCCCCGCCAAAATATCAAAGCCCATTGCCATACCGCAATAAAATGTGAAACAATTTTGTTCGGGTAAAGAAAATACAGCATCCACCAGTTTATTTTCCAATTCAACATATTCTTGGCTGTTTTCCGAAAACTCAAAGCCGAATTTGTGCGGCCTATATCCCGTAAAACAACAACTTTTAAAATTATCCAAAACAGTACCTCAATATTTAAAGTAAGCCCGATACAAAAATGTATCGGGCTTTTGAAATTAAGTTAAGATTTATTTACCATAAAGCTCAACAAGTTTTTCGAGATGAGCACGACGCGCCTTTGCCGCCTCAGCTGCCTGGTCAAACAATGCTTCTGCACGCTCGGGGAATGAGCGGGTAAGTGAAGCATAACGAGCTTCGCCCAAGATGAACTCTTTGTAATCAGCAGTTGCGGGTTTGCTATCAAGTGAGAAGGGATTTTTGCCGTCTGCCTTAAGAGCAGGATTATAGCGGAACATATCCCAGTAACCTGCGGCAACCGCCTTCTTCATTTCTTTCTGGCAGTTTACCATACCGCCCTTGATTGAGTGCATTTCGCAAGGAGCGTAACCGATAATGAGTGACGGACCCGGATATGCCTCAGCTTCTTTGATAGCTTTAAGGGTCTGGTTCATATCAGCACCCATAGCGATTTGTGCTACATATACATAGCCATAAGACATAGCAATTTCAGCCAACGACTTCTTGGAGATTGCTTTACCTGCGGCAGCAAATTGAGCAACCTGACCGATGTTGGATGCCTTTGATGCCTGACCGCCTGTGTTAGAGTAAACCTCAGTATCGAATACCATTACGTTTACATCGTTACCCGAAGCGAGTACGTGGTCAAGACCGCCAAAGCCGATATCGTAAGCCCAACCGTCACCACCGAATATCCAAACAGACTTCTTGGAGAGGTATTCCTTCTTAGCGAGAACAGCAGGAGCTACAGGACAACCCTGTGCGGCTGCCTTCTCAATCTCGGCAACGAGAACCTTGGTAGCGGCAGCGTTAGCAGCGCCATCTTCAAGGGTTGAAAGGTATGCATCGGCTGCCGCTTTGAACTCAGCAGATGCTTTATCGGACTCAGCCATCTCACGAACCTGAGCGATAAGCTGGTCGCGAAGTGCCTTTTGACCGAGATACATACCAAGACCGTGCTCAGCGTTATCCTCGAACAAGGAGTTAGCCCAAGCAGGACCGTGACCTTCAGCATTTACGGTGTAGGGAGATGTAGCAGCAGGACCGCCCCAGATTGAAGAACAACCTGTTGCGTTAGAGATGTACATTCTGTCACCGAAGAGCTGTGTGATAAGACGAGCATAAGCAGTTTCAGCACAACCTGCGCATGAGCCCGAGAACTCAAGAAGCGGTTTCTTGAACTGTGAAGTAATTACATTAGCATCGGTAGCAATACCGTCTTTTTCGGTAACGTTAGCTACGCAGTAATTAAATACCTTTTGCTCATCGAGTTGTGAATCCTGAGCAACCATTTTAAGAGAAGCTGTGGGACATTCGCCTACGCAAACGCCGCAACCCATACAGTCAAGCGGTGAAATAGCCATTGCATAAGCGTAACCCTTGTTTGTAACGAGCTTTTCTTTTGTTGCAATCTTGATGTTTTCAGGTGCAGCTGCTTTTTCTTCAGCAGACAATGCATAAGGACGGATTGTAGCATGAGGACAAACAAATGCGCACTTGTTACAACCGATACAGGTTTCGTTGTTCCACTCAGGTACCATAACGGCAACGCCGCGT
>JAZUSW010000187.1:0-8113 GCA_045606925.1 Acutalibacteraceae bacterium
GCGGATAATGTTTTTCGGGCAAACTCAATGCTATATCAGCAATGCCAAGTGCCCGGCGGTAATCTTTATTCAAATACGCCTTGTGTGCCAGTATATATGCACCGAAAACCCGCAATCCCTTAGGTAGTTTTTCAAGAGAATCATACATCTCCGGTATTTCCTTATCTTTTATGTGCATAAGTACCGCTATTAAGTTTGTGAAAAAGAGCATAGCCACGTGTGCCTCGTTTGAAGCTCTTTTATGAAAGGCAAGTTTTGCCTTTTGCTTTACCTCGTTTAAGCCGTAATCGGCCAAGTGTCTTCTACCGCAACCGATGTTTGCAAATGCATACAATGCGTTAGCACAAATTGATAGTGATAAATCAGGATGATTCAAGTATTTTTCGGTTATAGCCGAAGATTTAATATGCTCACCTCTAAAATAGTAGTATTCCGCCAAAGCCATATCGTGTTCGATTTCTACGGCTATTTCCTTAATAAATTCCATACAATGCCCTACCGAAAACGGTGCATTAAGTAAAGGCATAGGTGAGTGCATTTTATCATTTTCTGTTTGTTTAGGTCCTACAAAATCAACAGGTATAAGCCACGGCTTACCTATTCTTTTAGCATCGGGGATTTTGCCGTTTGATGCCCATTTTTGTATTGCCCTTACCGTAACGCCAAGCCGTTTGGCAGCGGCGCTTACCGATTCGTACTGCACATATATCACCACCTTGTCTTTTATTATACAACCTTTTGGGACTAAGTGCAATAATTTAATAAAACGAGCATTAATCATCATTTTATTGTAAAATGATGATTAATGTGCTATTATTTAATAAATGGGGTGATTAAATGTACCAGAAAGCAGTACGGTTTTTATCAAAAAACAATATTTTGCCGAAAGACATAATATATATAAAGCACAATGACCGAAAAACTGATGTTCATCTGAAAAGCGGTAAAATTATATCCTCATATTTACCGCTTAAACTTTTGCTCGGGGCTTTACCGGCAGGTGCCTTTGTAAATATCACAAAGGGCGTTGTAATATCCCGCTTTGAAATAAAAAATATTGAAGGAAATATATATACGCTGTCCGATGGCACCGTTTTTAAAGGAAGGGTGCGCGGCGCAGGTGAGCATAAGATTAACCGTAAAAGCTTGGAAAAACACAGGGTTGCTCCATCCCGCCTTTCAGCCGAAACGGTTAAGGAAAGATTTTCGGTGCTTGATTCTTCCCCACTTGCCACCTGTGTAATAGAAACAGTTTTTAATACCGCAGGTCACGGCATTGACTTTGTATACCGCTATTGCAATAAATCCTTTGCCGACCTTGAAAAAATGCAAATTGACGATATGCTCGACCGCTCGGTTTACGATATTTTTAAAATGGTTAATCACCGTTGGGTTGAAACATATGTTGCAGTAGCGCTCGATGGTGCAAACAGGATGTTTGAAGACATAAATATCCGTAGTGGCGAAACCGTAACCGCCATTTGCAGTCAACCAATCAGCGGATTTTGTATGGTAACGCTGATTAAAGGAAAAATAGTGCAATAACTAAAAAGGCAGATACATCTTGTATCTGCCTTTTTTGCTATATATTCCTGCCGCGTTTTATGCTTTTCTCCCCGAATTTTTTGCGGATAGAATGTATACTATCCTCAATTTTTTCAAGTTTGATTTCGTTTTCGGTATCATTAAAAAGGGTTTGTTGCACGGCGGTAAGCTGTTCTTTAAGATTTATGGCACGCAAACCCACCGAACGAAGCGGCATATCCCAATAATAGTTTTCCCTAAAAAGTTTTATACCCTCTTCGGCTAATTTTATGCTTATATCCGTTGGGGTTTCCAACGCGCGACTAAACTCTTTGGTTTTAAGCTCGGCATTTCTTGTGTGTACCTGTATACCGCCGGCATACTGCCCGTGAGCACGAAGCCGTGAAGATATATCTTCCGCCAGTGTTATAAAGGTTTGCCATACCGCTTCTTCGTTGCAAAAATCTTCCGCACCCGTAACGCTGCGACCGACACTTTTCGGTTTTGAATTGGCGTCTAACGGTGCAACGGGTGAAGCATCTTCGCCCAAGGCGCATTTTTTAAGTTCTAATCCGTTTTTGCCAAACATTACTTTAAGCGTTTCATCGCTAAGCTCGGTTACATCCCCTATTGTAAACGCACCCAACGAATTTAATTTTGACACCGTTTTATTACCCGCAAAAATCATACTTCCGATAGGTAGCGGCCAAACCTTCTCTTTAAAATTATCCCTTGATATAACCGTTACTGCATCGGGCTTTTTCATATCACTGCCAAGCTTTGCAAAAACCTTGTTGAAACTAACGCCCACCGAAATTGTGATGCCAAGCTCTCTTTTTATATCCCGCCGAATTTTATGGGCTATTTCTTCACCCGTGCCAAAAAGCATCGTGCTGCCCGTAACATCAAGCCAACACTCATCAATTCCAAACGGCTCTATCATATCGGTATAGCGCGCATATATTTCCTGTGCTTTTAGCGAAAACTCACTGTATTTTGGGTAATCGGGCGGCAGGGTTATAAGCTCGGGACATTTGCGCTTTGCTTCCCATATAGCTTCCGCCGTTTTAACACCGAATGATTTTGCAATCTCGTTTTTTGCAAGTACAATACCGTGGCGTTCTTCCACACTGCCGCAAACGGCGACCGGCATATTGATAAGCGTTTGATTATAAAGAAGTGAAACCGAGGCAAAAAAATTATTAAGGTCGCAATGCAAAATAACCCTTTCCATATCGGCTCCCTCCCAAAACAAATGTTCTTATATGTATTATATCTTTTTGGTCGTTAAATGTCTATATCAAATTTTTCCATCGCCCTTATAAACAAACGCTCAATATGGCGTTTACTGTAATTAAGCGTCAGTGCTATTTGTTCTAAACTCTTACCGCACAAAAATCTTTGCGATAAAACCTCGCTTAAAATGCCGCCGTCAACCGCATCAATGCTGTCTTCTATTCGGCGGCGCAGCTTTTCTGCCGCGCGTATTTTTTTGCGGTATCTTCTTACGGTTTTGGGGTTGATTCTCATTTGGTCACGAAGTCGCTCGATTTTTGCCTGTTGAATTAAATAAAGTTCGAGATATTGTTTTTTGTAATCCATTTTACTACCCCTTTAATGCAAAATACTGACCGTAGGAAAGGTTTGTCCCGTGCTCTTTGTTGTATTGCTCGATTTCTTTAAGTGCCTTGTAAAGCGGATGCTTTTGCCAGTTTTCCTTTTTACGCCTTTCTAACTCCCATAACATCTCACCCTGCTTTTTACAGGTACTGTTACAGTAATCTCCTTCTTTATACATACGCGCACCGCAACACTTGCAGTGGCGCACCTGTTTTTTTGCTATGTTTGTGCTGTAACAAAACGGACAAACATGAAATTCTTCATAAGGTCCCGATGCTAAATTGTGCGTTTCGGTAATTACCTTGTATTTTCTAAAATCTTTTTCACAGTCCTTACAAATGTACACCTTTTATGCTCCTTATAAAAATACTTGACAATTACTGAATTTTGTAATATACTTTGGAGTGGAAAGAGTAAATTACTGAATTTAGTAGTCTATTTTAATTATATTTCGAATTTCAGTAATTGTCAATGCTTTGTATTACTATTTTTAGTAATTCGTACACTTGCACAAAAAGGAGATAAAAATATGCCCCAAACTTATGAGAGAATTGCTGAACTTTGTCGAAAAAGAGGAATTACTGTAACCGAACTTTGTAAGCGTTGCGATATACCGCGCGCTTCTCTTTCGGATTACAAGATGGGTAGGATAAAAAGTTTATCGGCGCTAACGCTATCAAAAATATCGGAATACTTTTCGGTAAGTGTTGAGTATCTGTTAAGCGGTGAAACGGTTGTGGCCGATGATGAGAGTTTAAAGGTAGCGCTTTTTGGCGGTGACATTACAGTAACTGATGAAATGTGGAACGAGGTTAAGCGGTACGCACAATATATAAAGGATAGAGAAAATGAGAACGGAAACTCTTTATAAAATAGCCAAAAAAGAGAATGTAAAACTTGATATTTTTTCCCTGCCTGAGAACAAATCTGTTTGTGTCAATATAGGGGACCGCCTTTTTATTGCCATTGACCCCAATGTACTAAAAAGCCATGCCGATGAGCGCGTTTGTTTGGCGCACGAACTCGGCCACTGTAAAACGGGAAGTTTTTATAATCTTTACTCACGGCACGATATCCGTGCAAAACACGAAAACAGGGCGGATAAATGGGCGATAAACTGCCTCATACCCGAAAAAGAGCTTGACAAAGCCATATTGAAGGGTTGCCACGATGTGTGTTCGCTTGCCGAACATTTTTGTGTAACCGAAGATTTTATAAAAAAAGCGCTTAGACTTTACAAAAAAATAGAAATCGTTTAAAAACCGCCACTAAAATCAAGTGGCGGTTTTTCTCTTGACAATTTGGTCTATATGTGATAGACTAAGCATAGAAGGTCTATGCATTGTAGACCAAGGAGGTGTTTTTATATGAAAGATTTAAAGTTAGGTGTTATTGAAACGCGTTTTGCCGATATTATTTGGGATAATGCCCCCATAAACTCGGGAGAGCTTGTTAAAAAAAGTTATAACATACTTGGTTGGAAAAAATCGACAACCTATACCGTGTTAAAAAAGTTGTGCGAAAAAGGTATATTTTCAAACGATAACAGCGTTGTAACGGTAAAGATTTCCCGAGATGACTTTTTTTCACTTCAAAGTGAACAGTTTATAGAAGAAACCTTTGATGGCTCTTTACCTGCTTTTATTGCCGCCTTTACAAGAAAGAAGGACCTAAGCGAAGCGGAAATCAAAGAAATCCGCCGTTTGATAGATGAATTCGGAAAGGAGTAAAATCGATGGATAATATATTCCTTACATTTTTGAATATGAGCATTACGGCAAGTTATATTGCTGTTGCGGTAATATTAATCCGCCTTCTTTTACGCCGTGCGCCAAAATTCATAACCTGTATTTTATGGGCTTTGGTTGGCTTACGCCTGATTCTGCCCTTTTCGTTTGAAAGTATTTTAAGTCTTATTCCATCGGCAACTACCATACCAACCGATATAATTTATTCCGATACACCTGTGATACAAAGCGGTATATCCTCGGTTAATACGGTGGTAAACCCCATAATACAAGAAAATTTCACCCCAGATGCCGCCGCAAGTGTTAATCCGCTTCAAATAGTTACCTTTATTGCTTCTCATATATGGGTGGCGGGAATTATCGTTATGCTTACCTATTGCCTTATAAGCTACATAAAAATAAGGCGACAGGTATCCTCCGCCGTAAAAGAGCAAGATAATATATACTTATGCGATGCCGTATCTTCCCCCTTTATACTCGGCGTAATAAAACCCCGTATATACCTGCCTTCAAATATATCCGGCAGTGATAAAACCTTTGTTTTAGCGCACGAAAACGCGCACATAAAACGGTTTGACCATATATGGAAACCGCTTGGCTTTTTACTGCTGTCGGTTTATTGGTTTAACCCTGTTTTATGGGTGGCATATATACTTTTGTGCCGCGATATAGAACTCGCTTGTGATGAACACGTTATAAAAGAATTAAATTTGCAGGATAAAAAGCTTTATTCTTCTGCCCTTTTGTCCCTTAGTGTAACGCGCCGCAGCATTGCCGCTTGTCCCGTAGCTTTCGGGGAGGTTGGTGTTAAACAAAGAGTTAAAAGCATTTTAAACTACAAAAAGCCGGGCTTTTGGATTGCCCTTATAGCAATTATTACCTGTATCGCCGTATCATTAACATTTTTAACAAACCCTGTTGGATTTAAAATAAGTGATATTAACGATGCGGGCGATTACGGTAAAATCTTTGAAGATGTAACCGAAATCAACATAAAAACAGGGGAGATAACCTTTTCTATAAAAAACAGCAACGCCATTAAGGATACCTTGAAAATGTTAAAGAAGGTAAATCTTAACGAGCCGACAACCACAAATCGCAGTGAGCACCGCAGTAAAATACATACTATAACCATAAACGGTCAGGATGAAATTTGCTTTAATGCTGATTTTAGTGAACTTTGGATTAACAATTCGGTTAAACCCACCCTTACATATGGGGTTAGAAATCCCGAAACCGTGCAAAAATATTTTGAAAATATAAACTCACCTGAAACTACAAACAGCGGTTGCGGGTTGGATGGAGTTAGTTTAACGCTTAACAGTTCGGTAATTATAGACAATGGTGGTTATTTATCAATCACCATAACCAACGGCACAAAGGAAGAAATCACCTGTGGCGATATGTTTAAAATGTATTATAAAAAAGGTGATAAGTTTGTAGAAATCCCACTTAAAAAGAATTACGCCTTTCTTTTACTCGCCTATATGATATCCCCCGCAGAGAATTTACAAAAGAGTTATCAGCTTGAATGCTTTGATTTGCCAAAAGCCAATCTTTATAGGTTTGAAACCAACATAACCGACAAAAACGGCAACATTTACACCGCTTGGCTGGAATTCAGCAAAACGGCGCTTGGTGAATATTCAGGTTTCGACCCCGATGCCGTAAACGGCATTACGGAAGACGGCTATCAATATTTCCACGCAACCGTTACAAAAATAGAAGCGGTTAATATTTATGTGCGTCCGTTTGAAAACACAAATGAGCTTAAAATCAGCGATAACCTATATGTCAGCACCCACAACATAAATCAGCTGCCCGACCTTAAAATTGGGGATGAAATACGCATTTTGTATGATGGAAAAATTGAAGACGGCAAATACCTAAACAGCACCCATAACATATATTTGCTTGAAGATATACTTTCCCGTAAGTATACCGATACATCAAATATTCAGTTCCAATATTCCAGCTATCCTGCCGATATTTTGTCTATCTTTGGTCTTCCCGAAAAAGATTCTTATACCGACCTTTTAAAAGATTATATGGCAAATAAGACATTAACGGGCAACGGTAGTATGCCAATCTTTAAATTTAATTCAAGAGCGCAAATTGATGCCTTTATAAAGGCGTGTTCTGAAAACAGAGATTTGCAAGATCCCTCCCACTATTTCCGCTTTCCGTTAGGCGAAGATTTTAGCAACATAATGAAAAAATACACCGATGAATTTTTAAAGGATAACACTGTATTTGTAGTAGAAGTCATTGATGGAGCTATGTATCAAAATCACGCAATAACGGGTTTGTCGGTTAAGGACAATGCTTTTTATGTTCAAATCAGCAACAATATTCAAGAAGCGGCAAATAGTGCTATAGATTCAAATCTCATAATCTTTAGCGTACCCAACGAAATAATAGCAAATTGCACCGAATTTAATGCCGTTCGCGGTCCCAATGCATATATAGCATCGGCGCAAGGCACCTTAAATTACTATAAAAATCCACTTAACGAAAACGAAAATCTCCACGCTTGGTCAAAAGTTGAAAAAAAGGTTGAGTTACCGCAAGAGACCTACCAAAAATTGCTTAGTGAACTAAAAACTGCAAAATGGGTAAATGATGCGGTGGTTGACCGACTTTCCTTTACCTATGACGGCTATATCTATTGCGGATATTTTTTGGATTTTAGTTTAGAGCAAAAAATTATTTATTATGATGGACACTTTTGCGGAATGTCGGATGAAGTCTACCGTATTTTAAAAAGTATGGAATAACACCGCTGTTACATATGCAACGGTTCTATTTTAAAACATAGTTTTGAAAATTATATAATCCGCATATTATAAATTCTTTTATAAAAAAAACAACCACGCAAGGGGTGCCTTCCATAAAGCAGGTTTTACCTACCGAAAAAACAAAAGGAGTACGGACGATTTGTTCGTACTCCTTTTCACACGCCTTGCTCTGCAAGGTATAGTGTATTACACCTTTTCGTTGTACTATCGGGCGGCAACATAGCCTTCCTCCGGGAGGAAGGTGGCACGCGAAGCGTGACGGAAGGAGCCCGCGTTACTTTCAAATAAGCAATACCTTTCTTGTAACGCGCTCTCCCTCACCCGACTTCGTCGTGAGCTCCCTCCCGGAGGGAGCCTTTGGTTTGTGCGTCCCGAAAGTCCGTCTTCTTTTCCTGACAAGCACTGCTTTTGTAGACACAAAAG
>JAZUSW010000188.1:0-7662 GCA_045606925.1 Acutalibacteraceae bacterium
TGCCGGGGGTGGGGTAAAAATCCTGCACTTGTTCGGGATGCAGTCCTTCCTTTTTTAAAAACAGGGACAATTCTATCGCATCATTTATTGTGCTGCCCGGATGTGAGGACATAAGATACGGCACCAAAAACTGCTTTTTACCAACACTTTTTGTAAGCGAATAAAAACGGTTTTTAAAATTGTTATAGGTTTCTATACTTGGTTTGCCCATACGCTTTAAAACGTTGTTTGAACAGTGCTCGGGTGCCACTTTTAACTGTCCGCTTATGTGGTGGTTTATGAGTTCTTTAAAAAATGTTTCATCTCTATCGGCAACAAGGTAATCAAAACGGATACCCGAGCGGATAAACACTTTTTTAACCTTTGGAATAGCGCGAAGCTTACGCAAAAGCTCCAAATAATCGGTGTGGTCAACCCTTACCGCTTTGCAAACGGAGGGTGCTAAACATTTTTTATCCTTGCACGCGCCGGCTGTTAATTGCTTTTCACACGCGGGGAAACGGAAATTTGCAGTCGGTCCTCCGACATCGTGAATATATCCCTTGAAATCTTTCATCTCGGTAATCTGTTTTACTTCATTTACTACCGAGTTGTGACTGCGGGAAGCGATTTGTCGCCCCTGATGATATGCTAATGCACAAAAGTTACACGCACCGAAACAGCCACGGTTGTGTATAACCGAAAATTTTACTTCTTCAATACCGGGCACACCACCCAGCGTTTCGTAAGAAGGATGATAATTTCTCATAAAAGGCAATGCATATACTGCATCCATTTCTTCGGTTGTAAGCGGTGGCATAGGTGGATTTTGCACAACAATGACCTTACCGTGTCGTTGAATAACAGTTTTACCGCGAACGGCATCATGTTCGCTTTGTTGTATTCGGCAAGAAATGGCGTATTGCTTTTTACCCGATTCGGTATTTTCTTTAACAATTTCAAATGAGGGGCATTCGGCTGCGGGGCGCGGGGTATAGTCACTTGTGTTTATCTTAAAACAGGTGCCGAGAATATCGGTTAATTGGTCGATTTTTTCACCGTTATTTAAACGGTCGGCAATTTCAACACAGTGTTTTTCGCCCATGCCGTACATCAAAAGGTCGGCATCACTGTCAACCAATATTGATGGGCGCACTGCATCATCCCAATAATCATAATGTGCAAAACGGCGTAATGATGCCTCAATACCGCCTATACAAATTGGGATGCTACCAAACAATTCTCTTATTTTTTTACAGTAAACAATAACCGCTCTATCGGGTCTTGCACCTGATTTGCCGCCCGGTGTATATGCATCATCACTACGGCGTTTTTTAGCGGCGGTGTAGTGGGCAACCATCGAGTCTATATTGCCCGAATTAACAAAAAATGCAAGGCGCGGCGTACCAAAGCGCATAAAATCGGCATCACATCTCGGTTGAGGAATAATACAAACTTTATAACCGTGTTTTTCAAGCACACGCGAAATTATAGCTGTGCCAAAACTCGGGTGGTCAACATATGCATCGCCCGTAACAATTATTATGTCGGGACAATCCCAACCACGCTCTAACATTTCTTTTTTAGTAATCGGTAAAAAAGGCATATAAATTTCCTTTCAGCGTTTTTACATATCAATTCTATCACAACTGCATATCTTTATCAACTTTAATATTTTAAGTAGTACAAACATATATTTTCTTGGAGGTAAAATATATGTTACAAAAATTGAAAGAAAATCTAAGCGCACCATTTACGGTATTTGTTCTGCAAATATCTTTGGTTGCGGTAATTATTGTTTCGGTAACGGCGGAAAAGTTTTTAGGCGGGGATATTTATACCGATTTAAAAAGGTGGTATATTGTTAATTTTAATGATGATACGAGCGTAAACGAGGTTAAAAATCCGCAAAGCAATGAAGCGGTTCAAGAAATCACCTTAAATACAATTCAAACATCATCAGAGCAGACAAAGGAAGTTGTATCGGTTATGTCAAATTCGGCAGTAGATACAAACGAGAATAGCGTTAACTCTATGTGTTTGCCTGTACAAAACGGAACCATAACATCCGATTTCGGTAATCGCACAAATCCTATAACAAAAAAAGGAGAAGCGCACAAAGGACTGGACATCTCGGCCCCACACGGAAGTAATATCTTTGCGGCGGCGGAGGGCACGGTGGAGCTTGCGCAAAACAGTTCAAGTTACGGTAATTATGTAATAATAAATCATACGGGCGGTCTTAAAACCTTATATGCGCATTGCAGTAAACTATTGGTGAGCGAAGGCCAAAATATAAAAAAAGGACAGGTAATAGCACTTGTTGGGTCGACAGGGCAATCAACAAGGTCGCATTTGCATTTTGAGGTAATATCAAACGGGCAGTATCTTAATCCCGCTTGGTTAATAAATTGGTAAAGGAAAACGGTATGAAAGCAAAAATTTTCGGAACAAGAATAAATATCACCTTTTGTTTTGTAGCAATGCTTACGCTTTTAATTGTCACCGATAAAAGCGGATATATTTTGCCTATGATAGCGGCAGTGGTAATACACGAGACGGCGCATCTGATTACGATGCGTCTTGTTGGGTGTGCTCCAAAAGAAATAGTGTTGATACCTGCAAGTGTTCGCATAATAAGGGACATTTCGGTAAAAAGTTCGCACGAAACGGCAATTTCATTATCGGGGCCCCTTGCAAACTTTGTATTTTTTTGCATTTTTTATGTAGGGTACTTACTGTTTCCCTATAACAAGCTGCTTGATTTTTCGGTTATAAACTTACTTATCGGCGCTTTTAATCTTCTTCCCGTAAAGGGCTTAGACGGCGGTATAATTTTAAAAAAGACTTGCCAATGTTTTATGAGCGAACAAAAGGCGGAATTAACAGTAAAAATATGCGCTGTAATTTTGGCGGTAATACTTATATTTTTAGGGGTAAAATTTTTAACAAGCAATAACCGTAACTTTACGTCCATTATATTAGGAATTTATTTAATATTATCGGTTGCAGTTAAATTGTAGTTGCAAGATTTGTCAAATTAGGGTATGATATTTTTATACTTTAATTTGGAGCGTATTATGGATAAAAATAAGTTAGAAAAACTGATGCTTAGTGTTCAAAAGCCCGGCAGATATTCGGGTGGAGAAATAAATAGTGTTATAAAAGATAAAAATGCGGTTGATGTGCGATTTGCGTTTTGTTTCCCCGATACATATGAGATTGGTATGTCGCATCTCGGTATGAAAATACTGTATTCTCAGTTTAATGACAGGGAAGATATCTGGTGTGAGCGTGTTTTTGCACCCTGGATAGACTTTGAGCAAATTATGCGTGAAAATGACATACCGCTTTTTGCGCTTGAAAGCAGAGACCCCATAAAAGATTTTGATATTATCGGTTTTACTCTACAGTATGAATTGAGTTATACCAATGTTTTAAATATGTTGTCCCTTGCAGGTATACCTTTAAAATCAAGCGAGCGCAAAAGCTTGGCACCGCTTGTTGTGGCGGGTGGTCCGTGTGCTTGTAATCCGGAGCCGATTGCAGAGTTTATAGACCTGTTTTTCTTAGGCGAAGGCGAAGAAGTGGATTTAGAACTGATAGATTTATATAAGAAATACGGCAAAAAAGGGGACAAGCAGGAATTTTTGAAGGAAGCGGCAAAAATCCCCGGTGTTTATGTTCCGTCACTTTATGATGTAGAATACAATGATGATAATACAGTAAAAAGTATTACGCCAAAGTATAATGCTCCAAAAACCGTAACAAAAAGAATAATCAGTGATATGGATAATGTTTATTATCCCGACAGGTTTGTTGTTCCGTATATCGAAATTGTACACGACCGTGCCGTACAGGAAATTTTTCGCGGATGTATTCGCGGTTGCCGTTTTTGTCAGGCGGGATATATATACCGTCCCGTACGGGAAAAATCGCCTGAGATTGCAAACAGACAGGCACTTGATTTGTGCCGCAATACAGGATACGATGAAATATCACTGTCTTCACTCAGTACCAGTGATTATACACAACTTGAATCACTCTTAAATTCAATGCTTGATTGGGCAAATAAAGACAATGTTAGTTTATCGTTGCCGTCCCTTCGCGTTGATAATTTTTCAAAGGAATTGCTCGATAAAATCAACCACGTCAGAAAAAGCGGCCTTACCTTTGCGCCCGAGGCGGGTACACAACGGCTTCGTGACGTAATAAATAAAAATGTTACCGAAGAAGAGATTATGCGTACCTGTCTTATGGCTTTTCAGGGCGGTTATACATCGGTTAAGCTCTATTTTATGTTGGGCTTACCCACCGAAACCGATGAAGATTTAAGGGGCATTACCGAACTCGGTCAAAAAATCGTAAATCTCTTTTATAATATGGAAAACAAGCCAAAGGGTAAGAGCGTAAATGTTTCAATCAGCGTTTCAACATTTGTTCCAAAACCATTTACGCCGTTTCAGTTTGAGCCGCAAATCACTTTAGAAGAAATGCGCCGCCGCCAAAAAGTTTTAAGAGACAGTGTAACTACAAAGAAAGTCAGCGTTAGTTGGCATGAGTCTTCTGTAAGCTTTTTAGAGGGCGTTTTTGCGCGCGGTGACAGGCGACTCGGTAAGGTTATTGAAACCGCAGTTAAAAACGGTTGCCGTTTTGACGGTTGGGATGAATGCTTTTCTCTCGAAAAATGGCTTGATGCCTTCGAAAAATGTGGCATTAACCCTGTTTTCTATACCAGCCGTGAGCGCTCATTTGATGAAGTTTTACCTTGGGAGCATTTGGATTACGGCATTACAAAACAATTCTTAATTGAACAAGACAGGTTGGCACACGGTGAAAAAACCACACCGAATTGCCGAGAAAAATGTTCTAACTGTGGGGCTGCCTGTTTTAAAGGAGGGGTTTGTTTTGAAAAGCGTTAGAATAATTTACAAAAAGAAATCTCTCTTAAAGTTTGTGTCACATCTTGATATGAACCGATTTATGACAAGGGCACTTCGCCGTACCGATATACCATTTTGGTATACCGAGGGTTTTAACACTCATCTTTATATAAATTTTGCGTTGCCTCTATCTCTTGGATTCGAGAGCGATTATGAAATAATGGACCTTAAATTAACCGATGATGCATATAGCTTTGAAAAAGCCAAGGAAGAATTGGATAGGGTGATGCCCGAATATATAGAAATTGTAAGTGTCGCATCCCCTTGGATGAAGAATGCCGAAATCGCTTTTGCTGAATTTTGCGTATTGTTTGACCAAAAAGATTTTGCTGATACGCTAAAACAGCTATTGGCAAATGGTGAAATTCTTTGTGAAAAGAAAAATAAGAAGGGTGTTATAAAAACGGTTAATCTTGCCGAAAAAATTAAGCGTTTCAGTATTGGGCAAACAGGGGATAAAACGTTGCTTAATATTACTTTGCCGGCAGGCAGTAGCGAAAACATTAATCCCGTTTTGTTGCTTGATGCATTAAGGGATATTAACGGTGGTTTGCCCGATTATGATATAACCCGCTATGCAGTTTTTAATAATAAACTTGAATTATTTGTCTGATTTCTATTGAATTAAACAAAAAAAGACATTATAATATTGATGTTGAAAATTTAGGAGTAAAAAGATGTCGGATAATAAATATACAAACGAGTTTTTTGAAGAGTACGAGAAAAAATATACCGCCGAAAGTGTGGATGGCGGTGAAAAGAAGATTGTTTCACACTCAAAAAATAAAAAGATTAATATTAAAGCAGTTGTTATTTGTGCGCTTGCCTTTGTTTTGGTGGCGGTTTTAGTGTTAGTGTCGGTAAAACCGCCTGTGCTTGCTGATGAACGCGGCGCAAACAATTCAGTGTCTGATGTGCCGAGCGAACCTGAGTCAGTACCGCCTTTTACCACCTTTCAAAGCGAAAACACAAAAGCGTTCGCTTATGAAATCAAGAGTGAATACGGTGTGCTTATAGATTCGGATACAGGCGAGATAATTTATCAAAAAAATGCTGATGCAAAAATCTATCCGGCATCACTTACCAAAATTTTAACCCTTTTGGTTGCAGTTGAAAACATATCGGATTTTAACGATACATTCCAAATGACAAGCGAGATAATTGACCCACATTATAAAGCCGATGCTTCGATGGCGGGTTTTGCACCGGAGGAATATGTATCAATACGCGATTTGCTTTACGGCGCAATTTTGCCTTCCGGTGCGGATGCTACAACGGCGCTCGGTATTTATGTTGCGGGCAGTGAAGAGGCATTTGCTCAGTTAATGAATAAAAAAATAGAAGAGTTGGGTATTACAACTGCTCATTTTTGCAATACAAGCGGTTTGCACGATAGCAATCATTATTGCACCGTTAAGGATATAGCGGTTATCTTAAAGGCAGCAATCGACAACCAAACCTGCCGTGAGATTTTATCTACCTATCAGTATACTACCGCCGCATCACCGCAAAACCCCGAGGGTTTACTGCTTGTCAGTACTATGTTTAGTCGTATGACAGGTGAAGAGCCGGAAGGCGCCACCATTTTAGGCGGAAAAACCGGTTTTACCGATGAAGCGGGAAATTGCCTTGCAACCTTCGGTAAAAATGATGCAGGACGCAATTTTATTATGGTTACCGTGAAATCTGATTATAAGTGGAAAAGTATATTCGACCATATCCACACCTATTCAACCTTAGCTCCTGAAACAACTAAATCTGAATCTGCGACAGAATAGCAAAAACTGACCGTGAATTCCACGGTCAGTTTTTTAGTAAAAATTATAATGCTTTTGATAATTTTTCTACGGTCTGATATCGTTCGTTGGGGTTAAGATTTGTACATTTTCGAATAATTTTTGCGGCTTTTCCCTTAGCCAATTTTTGAGTAGGGTGTTTACCTGTGAGCATAACGTTTAAAAGAATTCCCAAAGCATATATATCTGTTCTCGTATCGCTTTGTGAGATGCCTAACTGCTCGGGTGAAGCATAACCGACAGTGCCCATAACAACAGTGTCTTTACTCGCTTTTGATATTTTTCGGGAAGCATTAAAATCAATGAGTACAACTCTACCGTTTTTATCAATCATAATATTTTCGGGTTTTATATCCCTATGAACTATATTTCGCTCGTGCAAAACAGTTAATGCATCGCAAACCGATTTTAAGACCTTACGGGCGCCGAAATAGCGATATTGGCCGCCTTCCATTATTTCGGTCACGGTAATACCGTTTATAAACTCTTCCAACACTATTTGTCCGTCATCAAGGGTTATAACATCATAAATGAGCGGTAGATTTGAGCAATAGATATCACATAGTTCTTCATAAGCCGATATGGCTATAGGGAAACTGCGAATAACGATATCTTTATTTTTCTCTTTATTTCTGACTCTAAGTACCTTACACTCATTTTTATCACTAAGCACAGAAACCAAGGAATATGCCTTGAAAATTTCGGTTAAATACTCATCTCTTGTCATAATTTTAACCATTCCATTCTTCATAGTCGGCACCGTAGTATGATGCGCTGTTTTTGTAATACCTATAATTTCTGTCACTGCAATTTGCTGAACAGTGGATGGTTAGTGTTCCGTTGCGGTTAGATTCTTCCGCAAATGTTTTAGCTTCGGTGTAAATTGCGTTTCCGCAGAAATAAATATCAGTTAGATTATAACAATTTACAAAAGCGTAATTCCA
>JAZUSW010000189.1:0-6853 GCA_045606925.1 Acutalibacteraceae bacterium
CGGTATGACCGATACAATGGGCCGTATGCACTCTGATGCTCAGTTTGCAGGTTCTTCTTCAGTTCCCGCTCACGTTGAAATGATGGGTCTTATCGGTGCCGGTAACAACCCGATGGTTGGTATGACCGTTGCTTGTGCCGTTGCAGTTAACGAAGCGCTTAATAAATAATTTAATTGTAGGGTACGGATTTATCCGTACCGAAAAAGCGGAATGCATAAATGCATTCCCTACAAAAACTATTAAAGGACTTGGGAGATTTCCCAAGTCCTTTTTGTTTTAATTATTCAATATAGAAACAATCTTCTTTCCATTTTTGCGGGTTTGTGTCAATATAGTTCCATATTTTGAGATAATCATTTTCCCCACGAATTATATGGTCGTGGAAGGAGCGTTGGAAAATGTTTTCGTCATATTCACGATTGCAATACCTTTTAAATAACGACACGAATTTTGGAATGATTGCATTTGTAGGGGATGGCGCTCGCGACATCCCGTTATTTTTAACCACCAATATCAAATGAATATGATTCGGCATAATAACATATTTAT
This sequence comes from Acutalibacteraceae bacterium, assembly GCA_045606925.1. Taxonomy (GTDB): domain Bacteria; phylum Bacillota; class Clostridia; order Oscillospirales; family Acutalibacteraceae; genus SIG565. The sequence goes on from JAZUSW010000189.1 coordinate 551, forward strand.
CAATGCAAACATTACCGTATTGATAATTCATTTTTTGGATATATTTTTCCACGATTTCGCCGCAATGAGATAATGTCGTTTTCGGGATGTCGTAAACGCCATCCCCTACAATATCACTCAATATATTTTTGCGTTTATGGGTGCAAATCGTTATAAAATAATATCCGCCCCTACTGTAATCATAATCCTTTAACCTTGTTGGTTTGCGTACAGGTAATTCCATATTTATTCCATTGTAATCTCAAAAAGTTCGTTTGGCGTACATTCAAGAAGCAAACAAATAGTTTCAATATTTTCATATCTAATAGATTTGGTTTGGTTGTTTATCATCCTACTGAAATTTTGATAACTCATACCCAACTGTTTGTATAACCAATATTTTGTGTGACCTTTTTGCTCTAATAACTCTACAACCTTTAATTTAATCATAAGATACTTCCTCATACCTTCTTTTTTAATTAGATAGTACCTTATTATTTCTCTTTACATATAGACTAATACATTATATAATTAATTAGTCTATATTGATTAAAAGGGTGGTAAAATGATTAAACGAGTTGTTATTGCAGGGTGTAGAAATTACAATAATTATACACAAGCACGACAGTATATTGACCTTTGTTTATCCAATATACGAAAGGAGCACGATATAATTATCGTTTCGGGTGGTGCAAGTGGTGCCGATGCTTTGGGTGAACGATATGCAGCGGAAAACGGATTCAAGGTTGAAAAATACCCGGCAGATTGGAAAACCTACGGCAAAAGCGCAGGACCGAAAAGAAACAAACAAATGGCAAATGTCAGCGACTATGTAATTTGCTTTTGGGATGAAAAAAGCAAGGGCACAAAATCAATGATTAAATACGCCAAAGAATACAACAAACCATTAAGAATAAAAATTATCTCGGTAGACTGAATTTCGTTCTCGAAATAATTGAAAAAACAAATGCTTTATGCTATTATAAAATGTGTGTTTATTGCATAATCCATGTTTTTGACATTAAGGAGAATTTGTATGAAAAGGCCTTTATTTGTTTTTGCGGGGCAATCTAATATGATGGGTGCGCCCGTTTTTCCCGCAAAGGAACAAATTTATTATAGTAACAGCAGCGAATATCTTCACAAGCGCCGCCGCTTAGGTGACAAGTGTGGAGAATTTAAAAACTACGGCTTCCCCGTTGGTGAGTTTTCTTATATTGATATAAAAGCGGCATACGGTGAAAACTACACCCCCGACAGTATCAGTTTAACGAGCAATTATGGTGACAGTACGCTTTTTGCGCCCTCACTTTGCAATATTAAGGATGAAAGCACAAAAGAAATGTACGAATTTGCCCATTTTAACGAAGGGAATATGCGTATGGCACCTGCCCTGCCGCCCTTTGTTGTAAAGGGTCTTGAAGAAAAGGGTTACTGCTGCGCCTATACTCACATTGCAAAAGGCGGTGTACCGATAAGCTATTATTTAGATGGAAAGCCGTACCACTATTTTGCCGAGAAAACGCGTTGCTTTTTTGAAGAAGCCGAACAAAAATACAAGGATGATGATACTTCTGATAAAATTTTTGTATGGTTGCAGGGCGAATCCGACCGAGATAAAACAATCGAATACTACAAAGATGCTCTTTATAAGTTGTGGGACAAGTGCAAATCTCTCGGTTTTACTAAATTTTTTATGATACGCGTAGACTATTGGTGCGCCGATGATTCATTCAAGGTTATGAAGGCGCAGGAAGAATTTTGCAATGAGTGTAATGACGCCTATATGATAACCCGCGCGGCATCCTTTATACCGTGGAGTGATAAGGCGAACAGCGAAATGTTTATAAAAGAACTGCCCGAAGAATTTTTGCTTACCCGCGATGCATTTTACGGCTATGGCAACGGCCACATTAACGAAAAAGGATTTAAAGCAATAGCAAAATACGCCGTTCCTAATATTATCAGAGTGCTGTTTGAAGATAAAGCCCCTATTCTTGAAGAAGAACTTGTAAAAGAACTGGTGATTTTTTGAGGTGTTTTTATGGAGTTCACAACACGCATAAGAGAGTTACGGAAAGATAACGATTATAGCTAAACAAAAATTGCAAATATATTGAACATCGGGCAAAAAACTTATTCTGATTATGAATTAGGCAAAACAAGAATACCGCTCGAAAGCATAATTAAACTTGCAAAATTTTATAATGTGAATATGAACTATATTTGCGGAATAACTGATGTTAAATGTATGTTTCCTAAAAAATAGCAAAAATCTCGGTGTATCTCATCGGGATTTTTATTTGTCCCAAAACAATCTTTACCTATAAGCCCTATTTGAAACTTTATAAGAGTTGACAAATCCCTTTAATAAAAATATAATATATAATGTATAAATGGGGTGAATTTTATGATAAAAGCCGCGGTCTTTGACCTTGACCATACGCTGTTTGACCGCTATGCAACTATCCGCAAGATTATAACAACGGCTGACAGTGCCGTTTTGCCATTTAAAGAAAGCATAGACCGTGAAGAACTTGTCAATATTTTTGAATATTGCGACCGTAATTTTGTCCATCTTGGATGGTCAAGGATGTATGATGAATTTTTATCCCGCGGTATTTTAAAGGATGGCATAGCAAGGGAAAACTTCTTTACCAACCATATTCGCCCTATATATATGTTGGATGCTGTGCTATTCCCTTTTACCGTATCGGTTTTAAATAAACTGCACGAAATGGGATTAAAGGTTGCTCTTATAACCAACGGTCCGCACGAACTGCAATACCGCAAATTAGAACTACTGGGTATTGAGTCGCTTTTTGATGAAATTATTGTCGGCGGTGATACGCCCTATCCAAAGCCCGATGTTCGCATATTTGCCGATATGGCAAACCGTTTAAATCTTAAACCGGAAGAAATGCTATATATAGGCGATAACCCCATAAATGATATTGAACCATCGCGCAAAGCCGGTTACATACCTGTTTGGATAAGGACAACAGGCACCTGGGTTTTCCCCGATATTGAAAAACCCGAATTGCAAGTGGATACCGTTAATTCGATACCCGAAATAGTAAATAAGTTAAACGAAAGGAAATCGTAATGAACATTACCTGGAAAAACTGCTTTCGCATAGGTGTTAGTATTTTTGCAATTTACTTATGCATTTTCTATTGGTCACCCGTATCGGCATTTTTAATTAAACTCATCAGCGCGACAACCCCAATTATTGTTGGTTTATTTATCGCCTATGTGCTTAATTTAATTATGTCGGCATACGAAAAGTGCTTTAAAAAATTAAGTGATAAAAACATTCTCAAAAAGGCAAGTCGTATAATTTGTCTTATTGCGGCGATTCTCACTTTACTTTGCATTATCGCACTTGTTGTTTATTTGGTTGTTCCTGAACTTGTTCATTGTGTTTCCTTGCTTATAAGCGAAATGCCTGAATATATAAAGGGTTTACTCACTTCCGATTGGATACACGCGGTACTTCCCGAATCGGTTATAGCTGAGCTTAGCGGTCTTGAGTGGTCGAGCATTATAAACAAGGGATTTGAGTTTATAAGTGAAGGTTTGGGCAGTGCGGCAAATGCCGTTATAAAGACAATGACCAGCGTTGTTTCAGGCACCGTTACCACATTTATAGGCATCTTCTTCTCGGTATATATTTTACTGCAAAAAGAAAAGCTTTCAAACCAGATGGTGCGTATTGCCGATAACTATTTGCCAAACAAAATACACAGTAAAATTTCCCATATATTATCCGAACTTAACGGTTGCTTCCGCCGCTATATTGTGGGACAATGCACCGAAGCCGTAATTTTAGGTACACTTTGCACCTTGGGTATGCTTATTTTCCGTTTCCCCCACCCTGTAATGATTGGTGTGCTTATAGGTTTTACCGCACTTATCCCGATTGTCGGCGCATATATAGGCGGCGCTATAGGTGCCATAATTATACTGACCCAGTCACCCATCAAAGCACTTTTATTTATCGTGTTTTTGATTGTTCTCCAAACGCTTGAAGGTAACTTTATATATCCGAAGGTGGTTGGCGAATCCATCGGTTTACCTGCAATTTTGGTATTGGCGGCAATCACGGTTGGCGGTGCCTTATTCGGCGTTATTGGTATGCTTTTGGGTGTACCGCTTACCGCTACGATTTACAGATTATGGCGCGAAGATTTATATTATCGTGAAGTTTTAAAACAACCAAACAAGGAATAAATAAAAGAACAAAAAGAGCAAGTTCGTTTGAACTTGCTCTTTTTTATTAGTTAAGGACAGGATGATGACAACCGGGGGTATCTTTATCAATAGCCGCAAAGCTATAACCTGCTTGTTGTGCATACTCAATAATCCTCGGTAATGCCTCAGCCGTTGTCTTTTTGGAATTTATGTCGTGCATTAAAACTACATTTGTGCGTTTTCTTGCAAGACCGTTTGTTACATTTTTATATATCGTGTCGGCAGAAGCACCGCCCGGCTCCGCATCGCCGCTTGATACGTTCCAGTCAAAATATTGCCAACCCTCATCCTGCACTCTTTGGGTTAAACGGGTCATAGCGCCTTTATTGTTAGCACCGTTTGCACTTTTGCTGACAGTGTTAGAACCGCCACCGGGAAAACGCATAAGCGTTGTATAATAGCCGGTATCTTCATAAAGCTTATCGCGAAGTTTATTTATATTCTCCATAAAGGCATCATCTGTTTTATAGATGGTGGCATAATCGTGAGAATAGCCGTGTATACCTATCGCGTGTCCCTCATTTATCATACGCTTTAAAAGCGGGATTTTATCTTCGCTGTAATTGCAAATAAAGAAGGTTGCCTGAACGCCGTATTCCTTTAATGTATCAAGAATTTGCACGGTAACGGCACTGCTCGGGCCATCATCAAAGGTTAAACAAACCTTGTTAAATGCCGCATCATCCTTTGAGCATACGATAACCTGGCGTGTAACCGTCACACTGTTTCCCGCACTGTCTTTTACGCTGTATGTGATATTATATGTACCTCTTACCGCAGTATTTACACTGCCTTTAACAGTAACTGTACCTGTTATATCCCCATCGGCATCATCGGTTGCGGTATATCCCGAATCGGTATATTTAGTGTTTTCAACCACATACAATGTTTTACTGCCTTTGAGTGTTAAAACGGGCGAAACGATATCCTTTATTTCAACTTCTCTTTTGGCAGTTACACTGTTTCCCGAAGAATCGGTTGCAGTATAAATAATCTCATACTTTGATTCATTTATTTTATTTTTTTCTACCTTAACATTAGCTGCTATGTCGCCATCATAATTATCGGTAGCCGTAAATCCCGACTCTTCAAATAAATCTATTTTAGAAAGCGTAAGCTTTGCATCGCCCGTTAAGGTTAAAACAGGAGACACCTTGTCAACAACATTTACAACTCGGACCGCCTTGTATTCTTTGTTACCTTGGCGGTATATGTACTCTATTCTATACTCACCGACCTTTGAAACATCAACGCTGCCGTTAACCGTAACTGCATCGCTTACATCCCTAAGACCGCTTCGCGCTTTGTATCCCGCCTCGGTATATGTACCAAATACATCCAAAGTAATATTCTTATCCTCGTTAACAGTGATTGTCGTTTCTATAAGCACCGTAAAAGCCAATACCACAATCACGCTTACGCCCAAAACTGCAGTAACTACCGTAAGCATTGTTTTTTTAGTTATTTTTTGTTTTACAAACAAAACCACAAATACCGCCGCGGCAATGATTGCGGCAACCAGCAATAAAACCTTTAAAACCATTTCCCCAAATCCTTTTTATATTATTTTTTCAACCTCAAAGCCGATATCAGTGATGGTATCGGTTAATACTTTCAGGTCTATTTCCCCATTTAACTCTACCGTTGCGCATTTTTCTTCTAAATTAACCACCGCATTTTGCACAGCACCTAATGATTTTAGCGCCGCTTCAACACTGTTTTTGCAATGCACACACGCCATACCGTTAATATATATATTAATCTGCATCTTTTATAGCACCTCTCAATCTTAATGCATTACTTACAACACAAACCGAACTCAATGACATTGCCGCCGCGGCAAACATCGGGCTTAATACAAGGCCTACTCCCGATAAAACACCCGCCGCCAAGGGTATGCCGATAGCATTATAGAAAAATGCCCAAAATAAATTTACCTTTATGTTTTTGATAACCTTGTGACTAAGTGTTAATGCGGCTACAACATCTGATAAATCATTGCGGACAAGCACAATATCGGCTGACTCTATAGCCACAAAGGTACCCGCGCCGATAGCTATTCCTATGTCG